>NZ_JBFRVM010000078.1:0-31740 GCF_041475145.1 Vibrio sp. 10N.222.49.A3 | reverse complement strand
GGATAAAAGCATTACATCCAGAGAAATATTTTCCGCGCCAATGTTCGCCAGAAAAAACAACTGGATTGTCTTTTAGCGCATAACCTACTTGTTTAACCGAACAATCAGATTCATCGGTAAATACTTCTGTCAATTGAGATGCGAGCGTAGGGCTTGCCAATAAAGCTATTAGTAAAAGTGCTTTTTTCATGTAATCCTCTTGTTTAGTCATTACAACGATACAGGGCATCTCCCCCTAATTAGCTTGAACCCAAAGCCTTAACTCTTTACCTGTAGTCAAAACTACAATCTGCTCAACATAACCCCTTGCTTTAAGAGCATGTAAAACTTGTGGACTCTTAGAGCCTTTTAGTTGATAAGCTGTCTTACATGTAACTTGAACCTCACCGACTTTCTCTAACAAGTTATCAATATTAATCACAACCTTCCCCTTGTTACTTGATTAAATAGATCCTGAAGACCGTAGCGCGGCTTTTTTTGCATTGCGCCTTTTGATCAGATACTTACGTAAAACGAACCCTTGCACTACAGCCCCACACAACATTAATACAAAAACGCCGGAGAATATTGACAGTATTGCCGCAAGATGAGGCAGCATACTACTGCCGATAAAGTGATTCAGCCCATAAAGCAACGTGCTCAAAAACTGACTGCCTAAACCTACAATCCCGAGCAGCAAACTTAACCGACTAGGAGCATCCATCCGGTCTACCACGAACGCAAACGTAAACCGACTTCGTACCTTCTGCAAAGATTTCATTGTTTTTTGCTCAGATGTCACGACTTTCCTGCAATATTAGATGTAGATGCACAGCCTATTAATATGATTCCGCCTAGTAGCGATGTTGAAACTTTTAAACTTAATCTCATATATCTTCTTCTATCTATGCTGCCCAATAAAACTTCGACAAAAAGTTGCAGTTGGACGCTGTTTATACCAAAAACACTTAGTTCCTAATGTTGAGGGACAGCAATACGTCTCAAGAATCTCTATTGCAGCATTGGGGCTTAATTTTTTCCCCGTCACTTTAAAGTGCTGCTCTATAAATTCTGATGTACTAAATTCAGAATTGTTTATTGCATTTATTGAATCCTGGATATTCATTAGTATTACCTCTAGTCAATACAGTAGCGTCGTGCCACCTATCACAGATAGGCTACCACCTCACAAAATGATTGCAAGTTATTGTTTTAACTACAATATTACACAAAACCGTCACCCCTAAGATTACACAAATACATTACTTAAAATAACTATTCCCTCGTTTATTCTTCAAACAGAGACTCAGCCCCAATCAACGGGATAAGTCTTAGTAAAACATCTTCCATCACACCGTTTTCAGCGGTGGTTATCTTCTTCGCGTTACGGTCTTTCCAAGAGAGTGTTTGAATCAAACTTGATGCCACGACACTAGGTTTATCCAAATTCATTACCGGAACCTCGGTAGCTTGACCTCGAATACTGGTACTAATCGGACAACAGATAAGTAACCCCGTTTGCTGATTATATTCTTTACTTGAAAGGACAAGAGCAGGACGGTATTTGCCGATCTCCTTGCCTTTCACGGGTTCAAAATCTAACCAGATAATGTCATTACGTTTAGGGATGTACTGAGCCATTACTCGCCTAACTCCTTACCAGAAACAACCGCTAATTCGTCAGCATGTGCCGTATGAGCATCTAAGCCGTTCAGAAGTTCTTTTTCGCTGAACGGAAAGCGTTTCTTCGGGCGTTTGATTGGTTCGATAGTGATTTTTTTACCATCGGCTTTAACCTCAATATCAGCCCCTTCAACCAAACCAAGCTGACGAATGAACGTAGCAGGAATTATGTTGCCAAGACTATTGCCAATTTTTCGTACTTGAGTGCGCATATCTCAACCTCTATGTGTGTACATTGTTATAACAATAGTGATTGTATATATTTTAATCTTGGTGTCAACATTGTTATAACTACAATGCTAGTTCAGCCGCTTTAGATAATTGGTTCGTTGAAATGTCGATGTACTCCAAACTCATTGACGGTTCAGCATGGCCTAATGCTCTTTGTATTGCGTTTAACTCAATCCCTTGAGCATTCATGTTCGAACCGTAACTTCTACGCCCTGTGTGGCTACTACAGCCTTTTAATCCGCTCCGCTGATAGATATTCCTGATCATCAACTCCAGTACATCACAAGCCTGATAATCAACCTGTTCACCTGCCTGATTTATTCTAGTTTTACGCTTCATCGAGTAGCTACGTGCACGATTGTTCAACACAAGTTTACTTAGCGGGTTTAGTCCCTGATAAGTGTTGTTAAAAGTGGTCGCCCAATTGTGTGACTTTCGGTAATCAACCCACTCTTGGATCATTTGTTTGGCTAATTTACTTAACCAGATAGAACGGGGCTTTCTTCGTTTACACAGTGAAGCTCTAAGGTAGATCTCTTCTTTAATTTTGCCAGTAGGCATCAGTACATCATCAACTGTGAGTTGGGCGAGTTCAGAGACTCGCAAAGTCGAAAAAGACAAGGCCAAAACCACACGCTTTAGCTCAGGGTTTTGCATTAGTTGGCATCGAACAAGTAACTTGCGGATTTGTGACGGGGTAAGGCTTTTTGCTTTGGCTCTAGCTTTAGTCATTGTGTATTTTCCTCTTAGAGTCAGAAATACACACACAAGCAGATTAGAGCGTGTTGTTCATGGTATCACACGGAATTACTGGCTTTGGGGGAAAGCGTTCCGTAGTATCGAAATCAACTGATCACGATACTACATACTGGAGTGGTTAAGGTAATTGATGGGCTGTTGCTGTTAAAGACTCGATTTGAACTGTTTTACCTGACATAGAAACTTCTTTGGTATAAAGACTTTCTGCCTTATCCCATTCTAAAAACGCCTGATTAGCTATCGTTTGAATATTAGCTAAATTCACATCGTATTTTTGCGTTAAGCTCAAAGGAAACTTGAAATCATAACTAAGCCAAATGCCATTTTGCTCGGGACGTAATACATGTTGCCAGGCGGAGTACTGACTACCACAATTGTCATATTCAAAATTGCAAATCTCAAACCCCTTACTTTCCGGCAACTGAGATAAATATAAATACACATCGTAGGTTTGATACTCAGGCATCGCTTCAGCATTGTTAAAATTTAACACAATAACACTGTGTGCCTCTGCCTTTGTCCCAATCTCAATATGATTGGTAATAGGGGGGGCGTTGCAGTGTTCGTACAGCCCAATAGCGCTGATGATATTCCCACCGCAAGTAACATTTTTTTCATAAATAGCCCTTTTTTACTGGATATCCAACCAGTATAATAAGAATCACATCACGACACAATAAACATCCTCACCAATTGATTAATGTTGAATTAATCAATAATTTCAATATGTTCTTGTTTATATATGGTTCATGCTGGCTGCTATATACTTGCATGTAGAGTCAGTATGAAGCCGACAGAGCGAAGCGGCGTCAGTATTACTAATTTAGAGAAAACTGATCATTTTGAGGTTTAGGATCAAAAAATCAAGCGAAACCAAAACACATCACAACCCGTTAACATTTAACTAAATTCTGTAATTAACTTTCAGGAGAAAACTCTAGGGTATGGAAAGAGAAATGGCTGACTTTCGAGCGGTTGTAGCTAGAGTCGTCCCCTACCGCGCAAAAGCCAGCCTAATTTTGTCAATTTAACATATGATCGATAATACAATCCAAGAAAGAAGCACCGTACGGTGACTAATTTAGGTTCTGTCGCAAACTTTGAGGATTTAAGTTAAGGTTTGCTTGATTTCTACTCATGAAACTGATTCTTAATGTGTAAGGCTGTCACTTTCCTTCTGAAGTTGTTCTTGAAACCGTACGTTATTATCTCGCCTATAAACTCAGTTATCGTGAAATTGAAGAGATACAGCTTGAGCGTAGAGTTGTTGTAGATCACGCCACTATCGATCCGTCGATAAATTTGGAAACGTGATCGATTACTACCTTAGCCCGAACCGTGATGAGGCAGCTGCCAAAGCCTTTCTGAATAAGGCCATTGCACAAAATGGTTTACCAAGCAGGTTACAGCCAAGCAATAAACTTGCGCGGGACAAGAGTGAAGAACTTGGCCCCCCTAGTGGCTGCCATACATCCTCAAACAAACAGTCCATTTCCTGGTGTCGTGGGAGAAGCGAACGGCCATGTCATTGATTTTCTACTCTGCGATCGCCATGATGAGAAAGCGGCTCGCGCCTTCTTTACCAAGGCAATCGGCTATAATGGTTTATCAGAAAAAGTGGTTATCGATAAGAGTGGTACCAACGCGTTAGCGCTGCATAACATCAATGTTCAACTCTGGCTGACGGAGAAGAGACTCAACTTGATTGAAGTATTTCAAGTTAAATATCTGAACAATATAGTTGAGCAAAGTCACCGGAAAGTGAAAGGTAAAATACATCAGTGTTTAGGGGGGAATTTGTATGAGAGAGCCAGTTCCACCCTGGCAGGCGTGGAACTGTGGTCGATAATTAAAAACGGACAGCTCGATAATCCTGAAGGCTTATCTGCTTGGGAGCAATTTTACGCACTAGCAGCCTAATTACATCTAAAAACCAGTACACTTATACTTCATCATAATTTTGCGATACAACCCCACATTATACGGCTTTGGCTCTAGAGCTGGTTTTGTTCATTTTACTTTAAATGACTAAAGCGTTGCTCCAAATTGTTCTAACAACTCACGTTGTGCATCGGTTAGATTTTTGGGTATTTCAACTTGAACCTCCACCAATAGATCGCCCGCTTCACCTTTACGACTTGTCACGCCTTTCCCCGTCATCTTGAATTTACGCCCTGTTTGAGTACCCGCTGGAATTTTGAGTTTAAAGCGACTGTCTAACACATTCACCGTAACTTCCCCCCCTAAAGCCGCAGTAACCATATCAACTTTGGTGTGACAAATAATGTCATTACCATCGCGGTCTAGAAACCCATGTGGTCTGGTTGCAATAATGAATAATAAATCCCCCGAAGGACCACCATTAACGCCTAAACCACCTTTACCGGAGTAACGTATCTTTTCACCATCTTTAATACCCGAAGGGATCTTAACTTTGATTTTTTTCTGTTTACCATTGATTAGCAATTCGACCGTTTTTTCAGCCCCTTGAACCACATCAATAAAGTCTACAGTAAGCGTATATTGGTGATCTTGACCTTTTTGTCCGCGTGGGCGCCCGTGTCCACCACGAGTTTGTGAGAAGAGATCCTCAAACCCTCCACCAAAGCCGCCGCCACGTTGGCGGAAGGCATCACTAAAGAAGTCTTCGAACCCACTGTGACCACCAAAACCACGATTCTCAGATTCAGTATGACAAAATTGGTCATACTGAATGCGCTTTTCTTTGTCTGTTAAAATTTCATAAGCATCTTTTACTTCTTTGAAATTCGCTTCTGCTGTCGCATCTCCGGGATTTTTATCGGGGTGATACTTAACCGCCAACTTCTTGTAGGCTTTTTTAATCTCTTTCTCCGAGGCTCCCTTAGATACACCTAGCACGCTGTAATAATCTCGTTTTGACATGCTAAAAACTCACTCAATTTCTCATTCAAACAAAAAAGGGCGTATGAGTGACCTCTTACGCCCTGAATACCAATAAGTTCACGTCTCCATGATACATAACTCAACGTTTAACAGCTCGAAAGCAATTATCCGTCAGTGGCGTTACTTCATTTCTTCAAACTCAGCATCAACAACATCGTCGTCCTGCTTAGGTTGTTCATCAGCTTGCTGTGCTTGTGCTTTCTGTTGAGTAATTTCCATTAGCTTTTGAGCTGCTTGCATAAGTTCTTGAACTTTAGCGTCGATCACTTCTTTTTCGTCACCAGACTTAGCTAATTCTAGAGCTTCGATAACCGCTTCGATTTTAACTTTCTCGTCTGCAGGTAGAGCTTCACCCGCTTCTTCTACTTGCTTCTTAGTACCGTGAATCATTTGGTCAGCTTGGTTACGTGCAATGACTAGCTCTTCGAACTTCTTGTCCGTTTCTTTGTTAGCTTCTGCCTCTTGTACCATTGCTTCGATCTCTTCCTCAGACAAACCACCTGATGCTTGTATCGTGATCTTTTGCTCTTTACCTGTTGCTTTATCTTTAGCAGATACGTTCAGGATCCCATCCGCGTCTAGGTCGAATGTTACTTCGATTTGTGGCATGCCACGTGGAGCTGGTTGGATACCTTCTAGGTTGAACTGACCAAGAGACTTGTTGTAAGTCGCTTGCTTTCGTTCACCTTGAAGAACGTGGATAGTTACTGCGCTTTGGTTGTCTTCAGCTGTAGAGAACACTTGCACCGCTTTAGTCGGGATAGTTGTGTTTTTCTCGATAAGCTTAGCCATTACCCCGCCCATCGTTTCGATACCGAAAGAGAGAGGAGTAACGTCAAGTAGTAAAACATCTTTAACGTCACCAGCTAGCACTGCACCTTGAACAGCAGCACCCATTGCAACAGCTTCGTCAGGGTTCACATCTTTACGTGGCTCTTTACCGAAGAATTCAGTTACTTTAGCTTGAACCATAGGCATACGAGTTTGACCACCCACTAAGATAACGTCAGTGATTTCGCCTACAGATAGGGCAGCATCTGCAAGAGCTACTTTTAGTGGCTCAAGAGAACGTTGAACTAGGTCTTCAACTAGAGACTCAAGCTTCGCTCGAGTCACTTTGATGTTCATGTGCTTAGGGCCATTCGCATCAGCCGTAACGTAAGGTAGGTTTACGTCAGTTTGAGTAGTAGAAGAAAGCTCGATTTTCGCCTTTTCTGCTGCTTCTTTAACACGCTGCATTGCTAGTGGATCAGTTTTAAGGTCGATACCTTGCTCTTTTTTGAACTCATCTACTAGGTAGTTAATCATGCGGTTATCGAAATCTTCACCACCAAGGTGAGTATCACCGTTAGTTGAAAGAACTTCGAAAGTTTTCTCACCTTCTACTTCATCAATTTCGATGATAGAGATATCGAATGTACCACCACCAAGGTCGTATACAGCGATAGTGCGATCACCACCTTGCTTGTCTAGACCGTAAGCTAGAGCAGCAGCAGTTGGTTCGTTGATGATCCGTTTAACATCTAGGCCTGCGATACGACCAGCATCTTTCGTTGCTTGACGCTGAGCATCGTTGAAGTAAGCAGGAACAGTAACAACTGCGCCAGTTACTTCTTCGCCTAGGAAGTCTTCAGCTGTTTTCTTCATTTTCTTAAGAACTTCAGCAGATACTTGAGGAGCAGCCATTTTTTGGCCTTGCGCTTCAACCCAGGCATCACCGTTGTCAGCCTTAACAATGTTGAAAGGCATGATTTCGATATCGCGTTGAACTTCTTCATCTTCAAAACGACGACCGATTAGACGCTTGATAGCGAATAGGGTGTTTTGAGGGTTAGTAACCGCTTGACGCTTCGCAGGTTGACCAACTAGCGTCTCACCTTCAGTGTATGCGATTACCGAGGCTGTTGTGCGTTCGCCTTCAGTATTTTCTAGTACGCGAGGTTTGTCGCCGTCAAGTACGGCAACACATGAATTTGTTGTCCCTAAGTCAATACCGATAATTTTACTCATAATAAGACCTCTCTTATTAAAATTATTTTTTCTAATGCAAAATATGTAATTCTATTCTTCTATATGAGTACAAGCGTTTAAGTCTTGCACTCTAGTGGTGATAAACAGCAATATTTTTAGACAAGGTTAGTAAAATCGAATACTAAAATCACCTTATCCGATCCTGTTTCCCCAGTCATTATTTGTGGATTGAGATCTGACGGGGTTGCATTGCTTCTGGGACTTCACGGACGAGGTCTACGTGCAGCAAACCATTTCCCATACTCGCTGCTTTAACGGTTACGTAGTCAGCCATCTGGAATTTACGTTCAAAGTTACGCTCTGCGATCCCTTGATAAAGGTAATTAGGTTTAGTTTCTACAGGCTGAACTTCACCGGAAACGATTAACATATTTTCGTTCTGGGTAAGAGTTAGTGCATCTTCAGAAAAACCAGCTACAGCCATCGTAATACGATAGTTGTTTTCGTCTTTCTGCTCGATGTTGTATGGAGGGTAGCCATTACAAGATGGCTTATTCGTGCTACTCTCCGCTAGGTTAAATAGACGTTCAAAACCAATGGCATGACGGTATAGCGGAGAAAAATCTACATTACGCATAATACTATCCTCATAAATAAGCAATAGTTCTTAGTGTTTAGTACACCAAGACCGGAGACAGACTCTATTGCACCACGTAGGCGCCGTAAGACATATGTTCCAGGTGTTAACAGGTTTAAGGAACTCGCTAATGTCGCATACTACAACGTCAACGTTCCTTGATTACAATTGCCCTAGCTTCCCTAAGAAGGCGAAGTGGGCAACTTAAGAACTTCATCTGTCAGTTCGTTTTTTAAAATATTATCCCAAGAGAAACCTGTCAATACTAACATTAGGTTTTTTTGGTCATTTATAAATTGTTAATTTAGCAAAAGCGCTAGCTCGATTCTGTCAGATTCGATCTAACAGGTTCTTCGCTGGCTCATTCCTACACACAACCCAAATCGCGGGCCTGGATCTGTCAGCATATAATGTATTTTAATGTGACACCCTAAGCGCCAAAACGCACATCAAAACAAAACCCTGAGCACTTAAACGTCCCCTCCCCCTTTGTCACAAATCGCAATGCTGGAAATACTGACCCGTAGTTGGTGTACAGAATGATGTGATCCGCTCGCTCGTGAAGAAACCATTCACCAAAGCCAGCGCCATTTAATTCGATGAAAAAGTCACGGATTTCATGGAAAGCA
The DNA here is from genome assembly GCF_041475145.1 of Vibrio sp. 10N.222.49.A3. Classification (NCBI taxonomy): domain Bacteria; kingdom Pseudomonadati; phylum Pseudomonadota; class Gammaproteobacteria; order Vibrionales; family Vibrionaceae; genus Vibrio; species Vibrio sp. 10N.222.49.A3. The sequence goes on along the minus strand of NZ_JBFRVM010000078.1, from coordinate 22,926 downwards.
AAACGACGCGACCCCAATAGCGGAAACTGCTGCTTGATAGCTTCAACGAACCCTTGGTCTTTTAACGCTGCAATATCAGCCTGCTGCTCGGGCGATTGACGACGACTGAACATTTTCAAACGCTGGATTTTGGAAACCCAATCAGACTTTTTTTTCGCCTCATCACGACACTTTTTGACTTGAGAGCGCAACTTCAATACCGCCAAAGGACTAGAGATATCATTTTTTGGTGAGCTTTCGTGCCCCAGCGGCGAAACGCTGGTCGATGAATTTGAATTAGAGAGAGTTGGGATTGAGTTTTGTTGCGCCATGAGAATTTCCTTTCTGTTTGAGTATCACTTTTCGGAGCCGCTTGGCTGTCCGCTCTCTCAACATCGTTCTGCTTTGCAAGGGCGCACAGCGGCAAAGCCTCCCTTGAAAAACAGGTTGTGGGGAGAGACGGTTAACAGCCTGCGAACCCAAAAATGAAGCGAGTGAAAGAAATCGGCGCATAAGAAAACAAGCCCTTATTCGAACTTATTCAAAGACAGAGAGATCAACGAGGAGAGAGGACGAGGTGCCTCGAACGAAGAGAGAAGTGCCTTGGGTGATTGTTCTCAGGAACGTAGAAGCTCATCGAGCAGGCTCGATAAAGCAACTCAAGTTGTCGACAGAGGAGCAAAACGAAGGAATAAACCGAGCGGAGCGAGAACGTCCCAGTGAAGAAGCATCAACAACAGAACCACTCTATTAGAGATAAAACGAAGCACACGTGATAAAAATCAAGTGATAACGACCAGAAAATGAACCATGACCTATGTCCTTATACAATTCATCTCACCTTTCTCTTTGAGAAAGCGTTCATACCTCCTTTTTACTGTGCCACGATCGAGTCCCAATACCTTTGCAGCATAAGTATAGTTTCCTAGGGAATGAATCATGCATTCATCCAACAGCCCCCCTCCACCGCTTTCATCACCACACTCATATCAGGATCGCTATTAGAACTGACATAAACCAACAATCGAGCAGCAAGACATTTCCGAACTTTCAACAGATCGACTAGCATTTGCTTTTCAGTCCTATGCAGTAGCAGATGAATAACTTCCTGATCATCAATATGACCCACTTCCACTCGATAGGTTCCTGTACCTTGGACTTTATCAATCAACGTATTTAATCGATGAGTTTTAACCTTCTTAGAAAAAGGTTTCATTTTCTAACATTGAGGCAAAACACTGCTGTTCAAAGAGAGCGGTCAACATGATGTAGAGCTCATCCTAATGAGTGAATTTGGCTTGATAATTGAGGTTAATTTCGTTCATTTGCCATAAATTTTCCTCTAGGTGGCCCTTGGCATTCCTGCCTATACTCAGCATGGTCTTCAGCTCTTTCTTACATTTAGAATATTGAGGCTGTTTTATCTTTGGCTTGATGAACTCTACCAAAAACTCATTTCTTTTTTTTGTAGGCCAATAGGCTTGGCTTTGGTCAAATGAATAATAACGAGAGGGGAGGCGTTTGAAATCGTTTGGTATATTGCTTGATAGTACTTTAAGTTAAGGCTCATGAATGGTCGCTAACTCTTATAATCCGGTGGAAGAACGTCCGAAAAGCCTGAGCTCAAGGTAGTCAAGGTGATACAACCGCGCCTCAGCCCAAACATAATTAACAATTAAGGCGTGACTTGAACACGCTAAGAATAACAAGGTTAATCTCGTTATTTAAGTTTATTCAGTACGTTGAAGAATTCTTTGAATTCAACCGTAAATAGAGCACCGACTATTACTGGTAGACCGCTATTAAAAGCGGACCTGCTTAAATTTCCCAACGCCGATAGCAGATCGCTCTTTTAAAATCACGTCTAGTGCTCTCTCAAATACGTACTTATTGCCCTTAATTAAGTCTCGTGCACCACCACTGTTAAACCAGATGAAAGAATAATATTCAGAGTAATTTGATAAGGTTGTTTTGAAAACAACCCCCATTGTCCCCGTTTAGACACCCATCAAACTTAAACCTTTATTAATTAAAAATATTCTTTAAAGGTTTAATTTGTATCTTTAGTGCTTTATATTGGTTACATGAAATTAAGGCATTAAGGGCACCCAATGACCACCATCATCGATTCATTAGAACTTGTTTGTGAACGTATGCAGCAAGAGCAGTCAGATCTGAAAGCCGTTATCAAAGAGCGTATGCAGATCAAAGTAACTGATACAGAAATTGAGGGGAGTGTCGATAGGCTTATCTATAATCACTCATTGAAGAAGAAAGAGCTTCAAGAGCTGTTTGGCTTATCTCGTGTGACCTTCAATTCTAGAATAGATGAAGCAACCGAGCAGGGCGTCGTTGGCGCTCCTATTATCCAAGGACGCACTCACCTGTATAATCGCTTCGACGTCGCCAATATGATGGAGTTCATGAACTTTCCTAAGTACAACCAGCGCTTTGAACCGACAACCGTTGTAGTGGAAAACCATAAAGGGGGCACTGGCAAATCCACCACGACAGTAACCCTAGCGACCACTGCTGCGCTTGATCTTAATCTTAATGCACGCTGCCTAGTGATAGATTTAGATCCCCAAGGCTCAACAGGCCAAAACCTGATTCATCAAGCCGACGATGAATCAGTCTACATGACAGCTGTTGATATCGCGCTAGCAGGCCAAGAGCCCGAAGGTGATTTTTCTCAATACCTTAATGACTACCGTTATGACGAGTTAGTTAAAGCGATTCCGTTTAAGACTCACCTCCCTAACTTAGATGTGATTCCTGCCTTCCCATCAGACGAACGCTTTGTCGATTCTTACTGGGGGCAAGATGAAATAGGTCAACGGAATTTGCTGAGTGTGTTGCGTGAAAAAGTCTTACCCATACTTAAAGAAGAGTACGACCTAATCTTCATCGATACGCCCCCACAGAACTCTCCAATTCTCTGGGCAGTGAATGAGGCGGCTGATGCGGTCTTGATTCCAGTCACCCCACGAGAGTTTGATTTTGCCTCAACGAGTAACTACATGGCCACTATGCCAGGTACATTTAGAGCATTACCATCACAAGGAAAAAATTTAAAGTGGGCTAAATTGCTTCCAGTGAACTTCGATGAGAAGAGCGCTCATGAAGTTAAAGTGTTTGATAAATTGCTGCGGGCGGCGCAAGGGCATTTGTTATCAACAGCGATCCGTCACTCTGAAGCGTTTGTCGCGGCTGCGGAAAGCAACCGTACAGTACTGGATATTCGAAAATCAGAGCAGATTTGTAGTGGTAAGCAATTTGATTTAGCTATGACATCGGTGAATGCCGTGTACCACCAATTCATCACTGAAATTAAGCAGCTAGCAACAAAAGGGCTATAACATGTTACGACCTCAAGACAAGCGAACCGGCTTTAACCAAGGCAATCAATTAGGAAAACGAGTTAAAGCCGAACCCCCTAAAAAAACATTCACGTTTGCTAGCGGTAAAACAGCCACTGCAGAAAGAGTGGTGGTTAAATCAGATGAACTTGAAGTTAAAACTGCAATTCACCCTTTAAATCCACGTCGCCAAGATTCGCTCACGCTTGATGCTGTGCGTGATATATTACCAAGCGTTCAGGAAGAGGGCGTACATACTGAAGGCGTCGCGACCAAAGACGGGCGGGGCACTTACCAGTTACTTGATAGCTCACGTCGCCGTTTCACTTGCATCCATGCTAAAAAAGATTTACCTCTATGGGTTATTGAAGGGGAGATCGACCAAGCTGATTTGATCGCTTTTATTCAAACTACTCAATCTGTAAAGCGCTTGTCTTACCGAGAATTGGGAGCTGATTACAAAAGCGTGATGCAAGCACAAGGCTTTACGAAGCTCGATGAACTAGCTGACTATCTGAATATTGGACGTGAAACTTGCCGGAAGCGCTTTGCTGCAGCATCAGTTGATCAGCGTTTGATTGAGGTCTTTCCTGATTGCGAAGGGATCCCAAATAGTTACTACGCTAAGCTGGCTAAAGTGGAAAAGCAGTTAGATAAAGAAGGTACTACAACGGCACATTTCATCAGTTCACTTAAGGTGGATGTAGATAATTTAGTCTCTGTAGAAGATAAACAAAAGCAAGTTCTTGCTCAGATGGAGTCGAAGCTTTTAAAGGGTAAAGATAAAATAAGCTGGAAGACTAAACCATTAGCGCTGTTCGATGACAAGAACAAGTATGCAAAGGTATCTCACAGCAGTGATAAGCGGGGGCTTAAGATTGAATTGAGTAGATTGCCCGTTGAGGTGTATGACGATATCATACGGTTTGTTTCTGAAAAAGTGCAAGATAAGTAAATAACAACCCCGCCAATGAGCGGGGTTTTTAATGGGGACAATGGGGGTTGTTTTGCCCTATGAACAACAAACCACCTCATTATTTAGCAATTTCGCCGTAAATCCTCGCCCGATGAGGGCGGGGATATAAGGCGTAAGACGCGATAGCGTCTTAATCTGGGGTCGATTGACTTTCCACATAAGCTTTTAACGTTTCAATAGTCGCACCGCCAGCAGTGCAAGCAAAGTATGAGCGAGACCATAGGGCAGAGCTTTTACTTTGCCTCGTAAGGTGCGTGTTTTGTAGTCGTAGCATACGGGATGAAACAGCTTTTAAGTTGTTAACCATTACACTGATTGAAAGTTTTGGAGGGTATGAGATCAGTAAATGAACGTGATCCTGTTCACCATCCATTTCTATCAATTCACACTCAAGTTTTACACACGCTGACTCAAAGGCTTCTCTTAACTGTTCGATCATAACTCCAGTAAACAACTTGCGTCTGTACTTCGTTGTAAATACTAGATGAACGACCAACTTGCTCACGCTGTGCCTTTTTCTGAGGTAATCTTGAAGTAACTCTTTGTTGTGCACACTCACTTTACAATCTCCACATAAGACAATAATATAAAGTAATTATACATGTGAGCACTGAAATATTAAGAGCAACAAAAATACGCATTTACCCAACGCAAGAACAAGCTGAGTTTTTAATCGCTCAGTTTGGTGCCGTACGTTTTGCGTATAACAAAGCTCTGCATTTAAAATCGCACATGTACCGCAAGCATGGCGTCACACTGAATCCCAAAAAGGATATAAAACCACTGCTTGCCGTTGCCAAGAAACCCCGTAAATACCACTGGTTGAAGCAATATGATTCAATCGCCTTACAGCAATCGGTGATCAATCTTCATCAAGCCTTCGATAACTTCTTTAATCCGAAGTTGAAAGCCAAGTATCCACAATTCAAACGTAGACATGGCAAACAGTCGAGCTATCACTGTGTCGGTGTAAAGGTGCTTGATGGGGCAATTAAGCTTCCAAAAATTAAGCCTATAGAGGCGAATGTTCACCGTGAGATTACAGGTGTGGTCAAAAGCATCACTGTAAGCCTGAGCAAGACAGGTAAGTTCTACGCATCAATCCTTGCGGATGATGGAGTGGAAGCCTCAAAACCACTCCACACGGTAAGAACAGTGACAGGTGTCGATCTGGGCTTATCTCATTTTGCGATTGAGTCAAACGGCAGAAAGACAGCCAACCCAAGATTTGTAAAACGCGCTGAGAAGAATCTCAGACGTAAGCAGCGTCAGCTATCCAGAAAAGCAAAAGGCAGTGCTAATCGTGCAAAAGCTCGAATACTTGTTGCTAAATGCCATGAAAAGGTAGCGAATGCTCGCGCTGATTTTCAACACAAACTCTCTCGAGCTCTCGTTGACGAAAACCAAGCGGTGATAGTTGAGACATTGAAATCAGCAAATATGATGAAAAACCGCAAACTAGCAAAACACATTGCTGATGCCTCATGGCATAGCTTTGTTGCGAAACTGGAATACAAACTGAAAGAGCAAGGTAAGCACCTAGTAAAGCTCGACCAGTGGTACGCCAGTTCTAAGACATGCCACTGTTGCGATCATAAAATGGAAGAAATGTCTTTATCAGTTCGCAAATGGGATTGTCCGTCTTGCGGTACAACGGATATTGATCGCGACTTAAATGCCGCCCTTAATATTCGTGATAAAGGCATTCTAGAATTAAAGGCGGCTGGACGGTCGTTTCTGCTTATGGAGGCTGCGTAAGTCTCGATACTATCGAGCAACGGCTAACGAAATAAGAAGCATCGCCTGATAAGGCGGTGAGTAGTCACATGTCATAACAAAGTTGATGAATATAAAACTTGAGATCAGTATCACTGAAGGTAACAAATTTTTAGTGTTAACTGCAAAACACTAAAAATCTGTTACCTGAAAATCATAATTCCATTAACTCTAACCTGTGATAGAAAATAGAATCAAACTGCATATCTGCAGGCATTACGATAATACCCATCCTAACACTTTCAATGGCGAGTTTATGGTGTTTACTTAACTCACCATTGACAGGGTATGAAAGTACAATATTAAAGGCTTCTTTTGCGAGTTTTAACATCGGGTTATCAGGTGCTAGCTCTTCAGCTAACTTTGCTCTTTCCAATGCCTCACCTTTATTGTCACTTTTTTGCTTCCATTGGAAAAGGAACTCAAGCGCAACAATACTCTTTCCTCGATAACGAGCTTTATAACCATACGATCCAGACTCTTCATCAACCAAAAAGCTTAGCTCTTTTCTCACTTCTTCGTTAGAAGCAAGCTCTTCGATTGGCTTACGAATACATCGTTCCATGAAGACCTTGTTGTTGGTGTAACTGGATTTGGTTAACTTCCCTTGCTCATCTAAGAGACCGAATAAACCATGTAATTGCGCTATCGATTGCTCATGCAACTTCATTCCAGGCTTTTTAAAGCGAGATAGAATAGTGTAAAAGCGCTTAGAATGTTCTGACTTCAAACTACGAAAAGATAAATGGTTAATTTGAGCGTGGCCAGCTGACTGAGCAAGATAAGCATCCATTAATTCAGCGTTAGGCACCATAATTAGCGCCCCTTTTTTATACGCAACTCGACTAAAAAGAGGCATAAAATCAAATTCTTGATCAGCATCGTTCATTAAGCCTACTTTGCGCGATGAGAGCCTTTTAGCCATAGGCTTTAATGTTGGATAAAGCTGCTTTGCTGAAAGACCAAACCACTCCTTTAACACTTCAGATTGAAACGTATATTCAGGTGCGTATACGTGTCGACCTTCCTGATACGCAACCCAATGGTCTTCGTGTAGTCGAGAGAGGAAGAGTGCAAATGTATCATGCTCTCTCGCCGTCAGTCCTAGCTGGCTAAAAACTAAAGCATGGCTTTTCTTAAAAAAGTCATTAGGCAATTCACGGTAGTCTTCAGTTGTGATCAACTGTCGATGGTCAGTCATAGTAATTAGTTTCAGGTAACAGATTATTAGTGTAGTACAAGGATAAGACTAAATTTCAGTAACCTCAAGAACGTAATTCACAATTTTAGACTAAATTCCTGTAACCTTAATAGAAATACTAAAATGAAACACTCAATATCAAGACTTATGGGATAAAGTCTGTTTGGACACTAAAAAAATGTAACCTTCACACTAAAATTTAGATCAATAACACTAATTTCTTGTAACCCCTAGACTAATTAAAAGATCAACAAGACTAACTACAAGATCAATCACACTAATAATATGTTGCCAAAACCTCAATATCATTATGATTTTAAAGTGTTTTTTATCAATTATAGATCTTATATAAATTATAGATCATATAGAGGTTATATACTGTTATAGAGATTGTGGATAATGTGGATAAACTCAATTTATTAAATAAAAAAACTACTTATCCACATAAAATAAAGAATATTAGAAAAACTAGCTTAACGTTCATCGATCAATGTTTTTCTACTTTCCTACTACGGACTTCCAATTTCCGTAAGTATTGGTGCCATAAAGAGTAACGAACGCATAAACCTGACGGGCAACGCTTTGGCGTTGCTTTGTCGGATTTGTGTATGGACAACTATTCGCTCGTTCCTCACGAAAGTTGTCCATACACAAATCTAGGTTTAGAAACCTTCAATATATGATCTGAGGGAGATCTTTTAATCTCGTTGTATATTGGGGCGACAAAAAGTACGGTTCATCAGCCACTTCTGAGTGGCTTTGTTTCCGTAATCAACCCACTTTGTCTTTTGATGTCATTAGGCGACTCGATAGCTCTCGGTCATACCAAGCTGCATAAATCGATTTAATATTGATGCCGCTTGCATCATTTCCTGTTGTTGATTGTTAAAGTCTCTACTGTGTAATTTGGGGCCAATAATTGTTTTGTAACGCTACATTGCATTATCTGAGACATTCCGTTTTCCATACTGCTTTGTCTTTTGCCTGCGCGTGGGACTTAATGCAGAGTACACCACCAAATTGCTCACCCTTTTAGGGTTATGAGCGTCGTCAGCATACAGATTTTCTTTGGGAGGAATCGCTATGTCAGTTTCTGGAAATTCGCTCGCTAATGCGTCATAGACGTCATCGGTATCGTATATTTTATCTGCTGAAATATGGCCAACTTCCACATCAACTTGCCCACACAATTCTTCGACAACCTGAAAATGGTTCTATCGCAAACTTTGAAGCTTTAGGTTAGGATTTGTTCAATTTCCACTCAACACTCTGAATCGTCATGTTTAAAGGCTGCCACTTTCCCTCTGAAGTCATTCTCGAAACCGTACACTATCTCTATCTGGCAGGGTAGTTGTCACTGTTAGAATTTAACCAGTTTGGGCGATAAAGAGTAATTGTGTCTCGTATCTCAGTAGAAAGAAAAGAAGCGATATTGAAGAAGTGTCAGAAGACGAAGGAATTAGCACTGCGCCCCTGTATCATTGGCGCCAGCAACTCAGACATTCAGGAGCCGCCGTCCCAAATACCAACACTTCATCAGAGCAGTGGTCTGCTCAAACTAAACTTGCCATTATCGCTAAAACCTACTCAATGATAGAAAGTGAACTCAACCAATATGATCGTGAAAAAGGTCTTTTTCCAGAACAAATCCAAAGCTGGCGCCGCGAATGTATGCAAGGGTTTAAGTCGAGTAAAGAGCGGGAAGCTGAAGCAAAGAAGCAGGCTAAAGCTGACAAACTTGAAATCAAAGAGTTGAAGAAAGATTTACGACTCAAAGAAAAAGCGCTCGCTGAAACGGCCGCCCTCTTGGTACTAAGAAAAAAGCTGAGAGCCTTTTACGGGGAAGAGCCAGAGGACGACTAACCTCAACCGATGAAAGGCAGACCATAGTGACGATTATCCTTGAAGCGAAGCAATGCGGATGCCGTTTAGAGCCAGCTTGCCATGAAGTTCAAATTGACTTGAGAACGTATCGTCGCTGGTATCAGCAAGGTGAAGTCCAAGCTGACAAAAGGCCATATGCATCAGACCAGAGCCTGCTAACAAGCTGTCGCAGGAAGAGCGTGAGGTGTGTAACCGCTCTGAGTTCGCAAGCTTGCTTCCAACTCAAATCGTCCTGACACTGCTTGAGAGAGGTGAGTATATCGCCTCTGAGTCGATCTACTATTGAGTGCTGAGTACGCAGGGGCAACTTCACAAACGAGGTCGTCAGCGGAGCAGATAGAAGCAAACGAAGCCAACCAGTTACACAGCGACGGACTCGAACCAATTTTATGCATTGGATATCAATTACTTACCTTCAAGGGTTCGAGGCCAACACTATTACCTGTATGTCATTGAGGATATCTACAGTCGAAAAATTGTTGGTTATGAAGTGTATGAGCATGAATGCGGTGAGCTGGCGTCACAACTTCTGCAACGAACGTTGATGCGAGAGCAATGCTTCAATCAAGCACTGGTTCTTCACTCAGATAATGGTGCACCGATGAAGTCGCTGACGTTTAAAGCAAAAATGGAAGAGTTAGGTATTACCTCATCGTATAGCCGGCCAAGAGTCAGTGATGATAACCCGTATGTCGAGTCATTGTTCCGTACAGGAAAGTACATGCCAAGCTGGCCAGCAAAGGGCTTTGAAACAATCGATAGTAGTCGAAGTTGGGTTGAAGCCTTCGTACGCTGGTACAACACCGAGCATAAGCAGAGTAAGCTAAATTACGTCACGTCACGCCTTCAGAGCGTCACAATGGAAAAGATAAAGATATCTTGAAGCGTCGTGTAGAGGTATTGCTAGCAGCAAAACAGCGAAAGCTTGAGCAGTGGTCTGGTGATATCAGGAACTGTGCGCCTGTTGGTGACATTCACCTAAATCCAGAAAGAGAAGCTGCTTAATAAGCAAGAAAATGATGACAACTACCTTGAAAAACACCGGAATCCCAAGGCTATAATTTTGTAGATTATCAATATGGAATTTCGTTTACACCCGATTTCAGATAATAAGTGCGACAATCCCCTTTAAATTGAAGATTAGACAAAATTCAATCCTAGAAACTCACTCTAACTTTTACCAATCAATCAAGCTCATCTAAGCGGATAGAGCCCTTTCCTTATGTTTGGTGTTGTACTACAACTAGTAGATATACATTTATATTAATTAGGTTCTAGTTTGTTCGTCCTTTTACTGGTTTCGTAAGAATTCGTGTCGTCAATCGTTGATTTGGAGTATGTATGACTGGGAAGCCTCGGACCATAAAGCTATCTTTAAGTATATTAATATTGTCACTCAGTGCAACAATAGCGTGTTGGTCTATGGCACGAAATTATGTTGAACGCAATGCTGAAAGCCGTTTTACTAATTATACCCAAGACGTTAAAGCGTTGATCCAAAATCGCATGTTGAATTATCAACAGGCCCTCTCAGGGGGCGTTGCTCTATTTGCTGCTTCTGAACAGGTCAATCGTGAAGAGTGGGCGAATTATATCGATAAGTTAAATCTTGGCTTGCATTATCCTGGTATACAGGGGATTGGTGTTTCAATTCCTATTTCGGCGCGAGATAAAGAGGCGCATGTGCGGCAAGTTCGGGCGGAAGGTTTTCCTCAGTATGAGATTAAACCTAAGGGAGCGCGAGATGAATACACGGCCATTATCTATTTGGAGCCTTTTGATGCTCGCAACCGGCAGGCATTTGGCTTTGACATGTATTCTGAAGCCGTTCGGCGTCAGGCTATGTCTACGGCAAGAGATACAGGAAGAGCTGCTTTATCCGGTAGGGTTGAGTTAGTTCAGGAGATTACTGAGGATAAACAAGCTGGTTTTTTGCTTTATTTACCTATCTACAAAACGCTTTATTCCCCTGATACAGTTGAAGAGCGAAGGGAGGCCTTTGTTGGTTATGTTTACAGCCCATTCCGCGCAAGAGATCTCATGCAAGGTATCCTTCAATCTAACGTCTCAACGGTAAGCTTTCGGTTATATGATGGCGCAGAAGACACCCCTAATAGTTTGCTGTATGACGGGAATAGCGCCTTAAGTATTGTGGACGAGCAATTCATATCGACATTTCGACGCTCGGAGGGGATTAATGTTGCAGGTCGAGATTGGACGATCATCTATACTTCTACCCCCGTGTTTGAAGCCGGTCTCGATTTTTCGCTGCCTCGTATTGTTGCTGGAACTGGGGGGCTCTTAAGTATTCTGTTTTTTTTCCTTTTTCGGATGTTGATTGTTTCACATCAAACAACTGAAAAGCTGCATCATGAGGCCTCGGCGAGGAGAGAAGCCGAAGGATCCCTTAAGAGCCTAAACCAGGAGTTAGAAAATCGTGTTAATGAACGCACTCAAGAACTAAAGCGACAAGAAGAGCTCAATCGAATGCTTTTAGAGAGTTTGAGTGAAGGGGTGGTGGCTTGTGGCGCGGACGGAAATTTAACTTTATTTAACCGTACAGCAAGAGAGTGGCATGGATCTGACCCATTACAGATTCCCCCCGAACTCTGGAGTAATTATTACAATTTATATGAAGGTGACGGGCGAACACCGATGGCGAAAGAAAACATACCGTTGCTTAGAGCATTTAATGGTGAGCATATTCAAAATGATCTACTTTGCATAACCGCTAATGGTCAAAGTCCCCGCTTCGTCTTGGCCAGTGGAGCTCCGATTTGTGATCTCGATGGTAAGCGCCTAGGTGCTGTGGTTGCTATGCACGACGTAACTGAAAATAGGCGTCATGAACGTCGTTTCATTGATATTTTTGAGTTTGCACCTGATGCTATACTGATAATAGAGAGGGGGGGTTGTATTACTCAGGCCAACAGCCATTCTGAGGTTGTTTTTAATTGGGGGAAAGATGTACTTAAAGGCCAATTAATAGATCGATTTTTACCTGGTATTTATTCAAATATCAATAGCTCTTTCTTCGAGAATGAAGAATTGGGTGAAGGAGCTCGTGTTGAGCAACTCTCTACCATGGCTAGACGTAAAGGGGGGATTGATTTTCCGGTTGACATTAGTTTAAGCCCTGTTGAGTCGGAAAAGGGCTTGCAGGTGGCCGTCGCTATTCGGGATATTACCCAGCGTGTTCAGTCAGAGAGGAAAAATAAAGAAGCGATGGCTATGCTGAATGCCATTGAAGATGGGGCATTTATCTTTGATCCAGAAACGCTTCGCCACAGCTATGTTAATGAAGGTGCCGTTTGTCAACTTGGTTATTCCAGAGAAGAGTTGTTGGATCTTACTGACGTTGATTTCAAAGTTGAGTTCGATGAAAACCGTTACCGGAAGTTGCTTGAACCCTTGTTAAATGGCGAACAGCAGGTTGTCCATATTTCTACTGTTCATAAACATAAAGATGGTCATCTCATTCCAGTCGAAGTCAATCTTCAGTACATTTTTCTACCTGGAGGGAAAAGGCGTTGTATTTCAATGGTTAGGGACGTAACCGAACGTCATCAGGCTTTACGACAACTTGAGGAGGCAACCAAGCAGCAAAAAGCGGCCAATTTTGTCATAGAGCAGGAGCGTAAAAAACTTGCCCAACGGGTGTCTGAACGCACAGCGTCATTACGGTCAACAAATGAAAAGCTAGAGCAAGCTCGAATTGAGGCGGAACAAGCAAGCCATGCTAAATCGGCTTTCTTGGCGGCAATGAGCCACGAAATACGGACGCCAATGAACGGGGTTATTGGTATGTTAGAGGTTTTGTCACACAGTCAGCTGGAGTGCCATCAAGTTGATGAAGTTAAAACTATTCATGACTCTGCGTTTGCCCTGCTGAGGCTCATCGATGATATTTTAGATTTCTCAAAAATTGAAGCTGGTAAGCTAGATCTTGAAAAATTTCCGGTATCTGTCGAAGAACTTATAGAAGGGGTATGCTCCTCGCTTGTCTCCGTTTCTGAGAAGCAAGAGGTTGACTTGCAATTATTTATTGCCCCGATTTTTCCAAGCTATATTTTGTCTGATCCAATCCGGTTGCGGCAAATTTTCTATAATTTAATTGGTAATGCAATTAAGTTTAGTGGTGGTCGTAAGGAAAAACGAGGAGACGTCTCAGTCCGCGTGAACATTGTTGATAATAAAATGGTTGTCAATATCGAGGATAACGGCATTGGAATATCGTCGGATGCCTTAGCTATGTTATTTACTTCTTTCTCTCAAGCTGAGTCATCCACAACGCGTCGTTTTGGGGGGTCTGGGTTAGGATTGGCGATCTCGAAGCGCTTAGTGGACTTAATGGGCGGAGATATTAAAGTAAACAGTCAGTTAGGAGAAGGCTCTACGTTCACAGTTAGCTTACCTTTAGCAATTTATCAGAAAGAGATCTTACCACCTTTATCGTTACTCTCAGAGACAAAGTGTATCCTAGTTGAGAACTCAGTATTTGATACTGACGCTCTACGAGTTTACCTCGAGCATTCGGGTGCTAATGTTCAAGTTGTTAGCACCCATTCCGAAGCGTTACGTATTGCTGAGTTGCTTGAAGAGGTTGTCGTTATAATTATTGGTCCGCAAAAACATGTCCCGGAACTTACCATCGCTTTTCTGAAAACATTGAAAAGTTCACGAATTGAAAGTGGGTATATTAGGCACTTGTTGATGACTCGAGATCAGCCTCGGCCCCTGAAATTTGAATCCCCTGAATTTGTTGCTCTAAATTGTAACCTATTGCGGCGAAAAGAGTTTTTACAGTCTGTTTCAGTGGCTGCCGGAATTGTTTCGCCTGAAATAATACTTGATCAAGTGGGGGAAGAGTCTCTGCCGTTAACTGCGGCACCGAGTGTGGCACAAGCCCGTGCAGAAGGACGGTTAATCTTGGTTGCAGAGGATGATAGCATCAACCGAAAAGTCATCCTTAAACAGTTGAGTCTACTAGGTTATGCGGCAGAGGTTGCTAAGAACGGATTGGTGGCTTATCAACTTTGGCAAGAGGGAAGTTATGCGTTGCTATTAACGGATTTACATATGCCGGAAATGGATGGTTATGCATTAACGGAAGCGATACGACAGGATAACTTGGAGAGGGCACAAAAACCTATCCTAGCTTTGACAGCCAACGCTTTGAGAGGTGAAAAGAGTCGAGCCAAGGCGGTAGGAATGAATGATTACCTTACAAAACCTGTCCAGCTTCATTTACTTAAAGAGGCTCTTGAAACATGGTTGCCCAACCAGAATGGAGTGCCTGAACTTGGATTACTTGAAGAGGAACAGCCTAGGGACTCTGAAATATTGACTGTCAGTAAGCTCGCTGAGCTTGTCGGAAATGAGCCAGCTGTTATGTGTGATTTTTTGACTGATTTTTTGAGTTTAATGACAAGACAGCAGGAACAGTTAAGAGCCGCTTCTTCCGCTAAGGATATTAGAGAAGTGAGCAGTATCGCTCATAAGCTCAAATCTTCATCTCGTTCAGTGGGCGCGATGAGATTAGGTGACTTGTGTGCCGAGCTTGAAAATGCTTGTACTATAGGTGATGTCGCAGTGGTGGAGTTGACCATGACTCTGTTAGATAAGTGTTTTGCAGAGACGGAAGAGGAAGTGATCTGCTACCTTGATAAAAAAATTATATAGGAGAAGTGTATGGCGATAATGTTGATTGACGATGAGCCGTTTTTAATGAAGTTGCTTGCTCATCAATTAAAGGATTTTGTGAATGAAAAGGTTGTTGTTCATCAATATGAACATGCTGTTGATGCTCTTCAAAAATTAGAAATGCATCCTGAAGAGGTAGAACTAATTTTTTGTGATCTGCAGATGCCAAAGATGGACGGAGTAGAGTTTGTCCGTCACTTGGGGCGTATAGGCTACCAGGGAGGTGTTATTTTGATGAGTGGTGAAGAACAAGCCATTCTAGACAGTGCTAAAAAGCTGGCAACCACTTATCAACTTAATATTTTTGGTTGTCTCCATAAGCCTTTTAGTCCCACTCAGTTAAAAGAAATTATTGAGCATCAGGCCGCTCATCTAGAGACGGAATGTTTTGATGACCTGAAAGAGTATTCTGAAGCTGATCTGCGTCGAGCTATTCAACAAGGTGAGCTAATCAATTACTACCAACCACAGGTCAGGCTTCGAGATGGTGAAATTGTCGGTGTAGAAGCTTTGGTACGTTGGCAACACCCTAAAGATGGCCTAGTGTTACCTGATAAATTTATCCCACTTGTTGAAGAGTATGGACTGATAGATGACTTGACGATGGTTGTCTTAGCTAATGCTCTGGAACAGAGCAAACGTTGGCAATCTGTGGGCGCAAAGCTTTGTATGTCAATCAATATTTCAATGGAAAGTCTGACGTCCTTGGAGTTTCCAGATAAGATTCAAAACATTGCACATGAGGCTAGAGTCCCATTGTCAAACTTAGTCTTGGAAGTAACGGAAAGCCGGCTGATGAATGATCGGCAGTTAGCGTTGGACATCCTGACACGACTGCGACTTAAAGGTGTTGCTTTATCTATTGATGACTTTGGGACGGGGTATTCCTCGTTGGCCCAGTTACGAGATATTCCATTCAGTGAGCTTAAGATCGACCGAAGTTTTGTGCATGGGGCCCATAAAAATAAGTCTTTACGCGTGATTTTTGAAGCCAGTTTCAAGATGGCCCAGCAATTAGGAATGCAGACCGTGGCTGAGGGAGTGGAAGATCTTGAGGATTGGGTGTATTTACGTAAGATAGGGTGTGATGTCGCACAGGGTTACTTTATTGCCAAGCCAATGTCTGAAAATCATTTATCTCGATGGTTAGATGAATGGGAAGGCGTCGAGAGCTAACCCTCAATTCAAGAGTAAATGGTGTCAATATTGAATCACTTATGCACCTCTGCCGTACTTTTCCTTCTAAATCATTTGCAAGTCTAAATATCTAGTCTAGAATTCAAATCATAAATAAAACAATAACTTATATTAAGGGGGCTACGGAATGAAAAAATGGCTTAAATCTACAGTCATCGGCTTATTTGTGGTTGGCTCTACGCCAGCTATAACAGCCCCTTCTGTTCTCAAAGTATATCTAGACTCGGATCGAACCGTGCATCTAGCCTCAGCGGAGGCAATAGAAATGGGTGTAAAAACGGCTTTTTCTCAGCATGGTAATCAACTTTTTGGCATTCCAGTAGAGTTCGAAGTACTTGACCATCGTGGGAATACGGCGCGAAGCAAGCTCAATATGCAGCGCTACCAGAAAGACCCTAATGGAATTGTTTTCTTCGCCGGGTTGCATTCTTCCCCCCTGATAAAATATCGCGATTATATCAATGAAAGTGAACTGTTGATTTTGGTGCCATGGGCTGCAGGCGGTCCTATAACTCGCTACCCGTCTGAGAAGAATTTCGTATTTCGCCTCTCTGTTGACGACACAAAAGTTGGGGGGAAACTGGTCTCAACAGCAATCAATAATGGTTGCCAATCTGTTGACTTATTATTAGAAAAAACGCCTTGGGGTAAGTCTAATTACAAAACGATTTTCCAATCAGTAGCCGACCACAGCACACACTTAAAAGCTCGGGTTACTTGGTTTAATTGGGGAATTGACGAGGCTCTGGCTCGTGTGATAGCCGCCGATCTTAATCGAACCGGCGTTGAATGTGTCCTGTTTGTAGGGAATTCACGAGAAGGCCCCTTATTAGTCAAAGCTCTCTCTGATCTTGAACAACCACCAAAAATTTTCAGTCATTGGGGGATCACCGGAGGTGGTTTCTCTCAGCGAGTTTCATTTGATGCTCGCCAGAGAACTGCCTTAAGCTTTGTTCAATCTTGTTTTAATTTTTATAGCTCTCCGGAGAACGATCTATCGAAGGAGGTATACCGCCAAGCTACGGCGCTATTCCCTGATAAGTTTACAAATGATTTTATTGACGCCCCAGCTGGCTTTGTGCATGGCTATGATCTGGCTAAAGTATTTATTCAAGCCGCACAAAGTATCACCCTCACCGATGATATGGTGAATAATCGACAGCTACTTAAGCTGGCGTTGGAGCAGGTGGACACACCGGTTCAAGGTTTGGTAAAGACGTATGAACAACCATTTAGCGTTTATGACGTGGCACATCCTGATGCTCATGAGGCGCTAGGAGCCGATGATTTGTGCATGGCGAGGTACACTCAAGTGGGAGCCATCAAGCTGTTAGATTCAGCTAAGATTAATAAGGCAGATTAATGATCTATAAAGCTCGACCAAAACTCAGTGGTATTCAGCTTTACGGTGTATTTTTGTTTATCTCGATGGTTGTGTTCGCTCTTATCACTTATGGACTTTTAGAGCAGCAAGCTCAGCAATCAATAAGAAACCTGGAGAAAATCAATACCTCAATTAAACTAAGTACGGCAGAGAGTTATATTAGCCAATCCCTGAATAATACCGAAAATTTAGCGATGAAAATTGCCTCACATCAAGTGGTGATTTCTACCGCTTTAGGGGGGGGGGCTACACCACAAGAGATTAGTGATAGACTAGCAATCGTGAAACCAGTGACGGGTAAGCACTATATTGTGATCTTGGATATTCTTGGTGACCCAATTTATCAAGAGTTAACCTTACCGGATGAACTGTTCGCTCAACTGCACACTAAGATTGAACAAGGAGATCTATCGAGTGTGTTTAGGGTATTTACCTTTCAAGATGATAGTAATAACTTAATGGTTGCTCTTCCAATACTGTACAACGGTTTTCTAGAAGGTTTACTTGTGTATGTGAAGCCATTTGATATTGACGCCTTTTTATCACCGTTGAGGTTCTCCGAACAATATCAAGTAAGTTTAATTCAAAGCGATAATAGTTGGGGTATGCCTCCCCCAATTGATTGGACGCAACATACAACATACCTCCCTAGATACGACTTGGATTTAGTTTACAGTATTAACCCTGCTATCTATCAAAACAATCGTAACCAATTTATCCGTTCACTCATCGTTGCGTTATCGATAGCTGGTGCGTTGACATATATATTGGTCTATTTTACAGGTAAAAAGCTCCTCATATCTCCTTATCAGTCACTAGAAAAGTCTGAGCGCCGATTAAAAAAAGTAGCCATTGAAGCCCAAACCGCAAGTGTCGCTAAATCACAATTCATAGCCTCTATTAGTCATGAGTTGAGAACCCCTATGAACGGGGTTTTGGGGGCAGCTCAACTGCTGACACAGTGTAAAAATAAAGATGAGCGTCATGAGCTTGAACAAACCTTGCTCTCTTCCGGGCACCATATGATCTCAATTCTCAACGATATACTAGATTTTTCTAAAATTGAGGTTGGTAAGCTGACGCTTAATCTTTCTGAATTTAAACTGGCTGACCTACACAATAAAATTGAAAATAGTTATCGACCCTTATGCTTAGATAAAGGTATAACGTTTGAAGGAACGGCCTATTCTGAAACATCAATACACCTAGTTGCCGATGAGACCCGGTTAGCACAGATAGCTCTTAATCTTCTCAATAATGCGTGGAAGTTTACTCAAAAAGGGGAGATCCATTTTTCTACCCGGCTCACGCAAATGAATAACAACGATTATCTAGAAATTAAGGTGTCTGATACGGGAATTGGTATCCCCGCAGAGAAACAAGCAACGATATTTGACCCATTCACTCAGGGCGATGGGAAAACTACGCGTAAATTTGGCGGGACTGGACTTGGCTTAACTATTATTTCCAAGCTCGTAGATACTATGCATGGCACGCTTAACTTGGAAAGTAAAGTAGGTGTAGGGACACGCTTTATCATTTGCGTGCCTGTCAAAGTTGTATCACAGCCTAGAGAGCAAATAAATGAACCAATGAAGTTATTTAATGGCGAAGGGCTGAAAGCTTTGATTGTTGAAGACAATCGTGTAAATAGCATCATCCTATCTAAATTCCTAAAGAAAAGAGGTTTTAAGTGTGATATTGCCCTTGACGGACAAAAAGGTTTTGAGCAAGCGAGCAGAACCTTTTATGACGTAATCATGATGGATAACCATATGCCTATTATGGATGGTACTGAGGCTACGAAACGTATTAAGGCTTTATCTTCACCCTATAGTGATAGCATCGTCATCGCTTGTACCGCTGATGCCTTCGAGGAAAACCTAACTAAAATGCGTGAGGTTGGCTGCGCAGAAATCATCACAAAACCAGTCAATGAGGGGGTGTTAGATTCGGTCTTTAATCAATATCTGTCAAACCAAGCTGTAGAAAAGGCCAACAGTCCATAAATTAATCTGCATGACTAGCTTTGGGCACAGAGAGAAATGTTAGGTATAAAAAGCATAGTTTTCATATTCAGTTTGGTTGTGTAACAGTAATCTTATGCTCCGGGCGTTTTTGCGGGGAGGTCACTATTGCCCAGCTCTTTCTAAAATTCCTCGACACCATTGTCTCAGTTTTTCCCCAAAAAGATTGACAATCGCTGTTCTAACGCCATGAGCTTATAGTGTACATACTTGTCGCCGAGTTTGGTTATCCGGTTTAACTTAGGCTTTTACTCGTGAAACATTATTTCGGAACCAAGCAAATAAACCGCAGTTTTTATTAAATAGAGAACCTTTTGCTTTTGGAAGCGAGTGTCATTGTAGCGGTTTGGCAGCTAATTCCTTAATTCTTCATGACTCGTTGAATATTGGCAGCGCTAAACACATACGCTTGAGCGGGTAGCTTGCTATGAGTAAGTATATAACCAATGTGGTTCAATGGAACTAAATCAAGAACCTACGATCTGGTCAGCTACATCCACTCTCTCTCGCAGCCCTATTCCTAAACCTCTTTACAAAACAACCAACTGGAAGCAATACAACCAATCACTCATTAACCGTGGTTCTCTGACCTTTTGGTTTGATGAAGAGGCGATAAGCGGTTGGGCGCAAAGCAAACAGAATAAGCGCGGGAGACCACGTCGGTTCAGTGATTTGGCTATCACGACAGCACTCATGGTGAAACGCGTGTTTTCTATGCCACTGAGAGCGCTATAAGGATTTGTCGACTCGCTATTTAGATTTCCATGTTCCATTAAGTTGTCCACATTACACCTGCATCAGCGTAGAGCTAAGCAAGTTGGGGGCTCATTTAAGGAGCAATACAGCACCTAGCCACTGATGTTACTGGCCTTAAGGTTTATGGCGAAAGCACATATTGCAGTCGATACAAGCACTCATGAAATTATTGCAGCCGAGCTAAGTTTATCGACGGTTACAGATGGAGAAGTCCTCCCTAACTTACTGAAACAAACACGCCGAAGCCTCCTTGAGGTGTCTGGTGATGGCGCTCACGACACGAGAGCGTGGCACGCAGCTATTAAGATTAAGCGAGTCAGAAGGAACAACCTTCTGGGAGCGTGGTCACCCCCGAAATCTCGCCGTGGGTTGCCAGAAGTTATACGGCTCACATAAGTATTGGAAAGAGCGGTATGGATACCACAGACGTTCACTGTCAGAAACAGCGATGTATCGAGTTAAACAGTTGCTAGGAGGGCGATTGAGCTTAAGAAATTACAATGCGCAGGTGGGTGAAACTTACGCGATGATAAAAGCGTTGAACAAGCTTACTGGGTTAGGTATGCCTGAAACTTGTCGTATTGACTAAAAAGCATGCGAAACGGGGTAGCTCTATCTCTAAATTTAATTACGCAACAAAACCGCTCTTAGGATTTCTCGATGCCGCTAAAAATTGTCATAAGTTTTGTGTTCACTCTTATCGTGAGCGAGACATATTCTATTTCGCCCCTGTTTCTTTGCTTCATATAAAGCATTATCCGCTAGCTTAATCACCTCTTTGACTGTCTCCGCTTGTGAGAGGCTAGCGCATCCTATAGAGATGGTCACTTGCTGATCTGATTCGTATTCTAGGGGGGCTGTGAGGTTTTGTTCACTCACCAATATTCTTAAGTTATCAGCGATCTTGCTGGCGATTTCAAGATCTGTTTGAAGAAGTAAAATAGTGAATTCCTCTCCACCATAACGACAAACTAGATCAGAAGAGCGTGTATTGTTTTTCAGAACATTAGCGACGAGCTGCAAAACTTTGTCCCCTAGTAAGTGCCCATAGGTATCATTGAATTGCTTAAAAAAATCAATATCTATTAATAGTAAACTATTTATTTCCTGGTTCAGGTTTTGTTGCTCAAATACTGCTTGGATTTTTTGATCGAACTCTGATCGGTTATACAATCCAGTTAACCAGTCAGTAATTGCGGATTTATGGAGTTGTTTTTCAAGGAGGCGTCTACGTTTATCGAATTGCTCATAAGTAATACCACTAGCCAGCATTGTAAAGGTGATATACGTACAGACCACCACTACATAGATAGCAAAACCGCTGGTTTCATCATCCAAAATATAAGTGGTGAGGAAGCCGCCAGCTAGGCAAAATAACAACCCAAAGATTAACTGCGTACGCGCTATTTTCGCTCCTAAAGTAGGTAATAAGAGTGTTTTAAGTGCGCCTCGGTGGGCTGTGAGACCAAAAATTGATATGGTTAAAAAGAACCCTAATATAGTGGTGACCGGAGACATCTGGCCATAAAATGAATCAATACCATAAGCGTAACCAACGGCTGAGACAAATGGGAGGAAAATAGCGGTAATGGCAAAAATTTGTATTAGATACCAAGGACGTCTATTTAAGAGGAAAAAAATGGCTATGACAGCAAAAAGTTGCATTACTGATGTATTAAACCCCATCTCGATGGGAGACTCTGCGTGAAGTGGGGTATCAAAAAAGATGAAATAACTTAGAACAGGGTCAATTAAATTAATTCCAGTACTTTGTTGATAGAAACGAATGACAAGTATGAAAAAAGCAAGGCTTACGAGGCTTCTGGTTATCTTCAGACTCTTTTTCCGCCAAATACAGGCGCAAGAAAGAAGTAAAAAGATAAAAGCAGTTATAGGATGCGTAGCTGCCCCATGGCTTGTTGGTCGATAGAGCCATTTAATATCAAAAAGATAGGAAGCTAAAATGAGAACAGACAAAGCTGCAATCACCTTGCAGAAAACTTGGCTGTAAAAAAGAGTGAGTGAAGTGAGTGCTCGTTTTTTTTTTGCCATTTATATATCGCCTTCATTGGGTGTCTTAGGACTTAACTTTTATAGATAATGATTCAATCTAGGAGATTTTTCCCAAATACTGCGTTTAATATTATCATTAATAAGGATGGGGATCCCGCCTTCGGTTTCAGGCCTATCGAACTAACTTAAACAAGGCTTCTGTTTCGTTTCTATATGAATATTGATCTTGTTGTTAACAACAAGATCAAATCTTCCTACTGCAGGAGGGGGGAAAGAAGCGACTATTTCGCGATCAAGAAATCATCAAGTGATTTACCAGCATCAAGCTGTTCTTGAATTATGGAAGGGGTGCGACTTTGACCAGTCCATGTTTGTGCTCTGCCGTTCCCGTCGGTGTATCTATATTTAGCAGGGCGAGGCTTACGTTTACCTTTTGTGTTCTTTTTTGATTTTCCTGATAGAGCTTCTATGAGAGCTTCAACATCAACCTTGATGTGATTTACGATTTCAGCGAATTTTGTTTCTTGGCGTTTAAGAAAGACGGTCGTTAACTTCTTAAGTGCTTCTTCAAGTTCCTCAAGTGTTAATTCACGAGAGAACGCCCGAAGCGAGCGGATATTAAGGGCTTTGTTGCGTAATTCAATGGAACTAAATCAAGAACCTACGATCTG
>NZ_JBFRVM010000077.1:0-4611 GCF_041475145.1 Vibrio sp. 10N.222.49.A3 | reverse complement strand
CTAGGTGCTGTATCGCTCCTCTCGTTTTAGTCTTAAATGAAACCTCAACTTGCTTGGCTCTACGACTGATGCAGGTGTAATGCGGACAACTTAACGGTACATGGGCTAACCTAAATATCGAGTCGATAAATCCTTGCAGCGCTCTCAATGGCATAGAAAAAACTCGTTTCACCATGAGTGCTGTCGTGATAGCTAAATCACTGAACCGACGCGGCCTCCCGCGCTTATTCTGTTTGCTTTGCGCCCAGCCGCTTATCGCCTCTTCATCAATCCAAAAGGTCAGAGAGCCACGGTTAATGAGTGATTGGTTGTTTTGTAACGAGGCTTAGGCATAGAGCTACGAGAGAGGGTGGAGGTAGCTGATCAGATCGTAGGTTCTTGATTTAGCTACATTGAATTACGCAACAAAGCCTTATCGACCACAGCTCCACCCCAGGCACTGATTTATTTTACCTTTCACTTTTCGATGACTTTGCTCAACTATATTGTTCAGATATTTAATTTGACACACTTCAATCAAGTTGAGTATTTTTCCCATCAGCCAGAGTTGAACATTGACATTATGCAACGCTAACGCGTTGGCACCACTCTTATCGCTAACCACTTTTCCTGGTAAACCATTATAGCAGATTGCCTTGGTAAAGAAGGCGCGAGCCGCTTTCTCATCACGGCGTTTGCAGAGTGAAAAATCAATGAAATGACCGTGCTTCTAACGACTCGAGAGTAATATTTCCACTGACCTTTGACGTTAATGTACGTCTCGTCCATTCACCACGAAGAAGCGACTGGCTTCTTTATTTACGTGCCTGGTGCTCAAGCAGGGGAGCGTATTTAATGACCCAACGGTTCAATGTTGAGTGGTCAACACTGAGGCCGCGCTTAGCTAACAGCTCTTCAATTTCATGGTAGCTCAGTTTGTAGGAAATATAGTAACGAACGGACTGCAGTATGATCAGAACCTACCACCCTTGTTCGCGACAAACCCCCTAGGAGAAGGCAATGCCAACCTCACTTGAGAAGAAGAGATTTGAGTTCCATAATAAGATCGTTTGCGGGATAATTATCGATTAAAGAACAAAAGTCTTCTTCTAATTGAAGATATTTAAAAGCACGATGTCTCAAATTCCGTCTATCTTCTTCACCAAGCCACTTACTTTGGATAAAGGTACACTTTAATTCCAGCTTTAGGTCATCCATATGCTGTCCTTCTTGCCCAGTTAAAGTTTGATATTCCTCTTGTCAGCATCAGCAACTTTTTTAATTTTGACTTTAAATCCAACAGGCGACATGGTGAACGCGAACTGTTCGAACACATCTTCAGGAGCTTGCTGAGGCTCTAACGTAAATTCATTAAATAAAGAATGAAACGCCAATTTTATTTCCATAATAGCGAGTGAACGACCCGGACAAAGCCTTGCCCCCCCGCCAAATGGTTGAAGGTTCGAAAATGACGCCCCTTTTTTATTTATCCAACGATTAGGATCGAACGACATTGGATCTTCAAACAAATCGGGATCAAAACCGTTAGCATGCAGTATTACGAAAACAGGCGTGCCTTTTTTTATGTCAAAATCACCAAGATAAGTATCTTTTGTCGGCTCTAGGTAAAGCTGAGGAGCCACAGGTTTAAGGCGCATCGCTTCATACATAATTGCTGTCATGTAGGGAACCCGAGGGATCGGCCACTCTAATACAGAAGCTTCTCCCAGATCAGCCAGTTCACTTTGTAAAGCTTGCTCGCTACCTTGGTTTCCACTCACAAGAAACGCCATCCAAGCAAGAGTGTTTGCTGTGGTATCTTCCCCTGCTAATAACAGAGTAATGGCGTTCGCTAGAATATCTCGATCAGTCAGTGATGTATCCAATTCTTGTTCCAGCAGCATTATTTGAAGCATATTTTCTGGCGACTCTCTAAGTTCAGGACACTCAGCCAAACGCGTGCGCTGCTTATCAATACAAGTCGACACAAAATGACCGATCTCTTCTAAACTTGCATCGAACTGAGTATCTTTCTTGGTTTTGAAAAATCGCCATAAAGGAATAGGAGACTTAGAGCGCTGGCTAATCACAGGAAAGACATGTCGTAAACTTTCTCCAAGAGGAGTGTCTGATTGCTCAATCGAATTAAAGTCTTCACCAAAAGCCAACAATGATGTGACATCTACTGTGTATTTTTTGAATTCGCTAACTAAATCAACGACAGTTCCTGATTCTGATAACTTTTCAAAGTGCTTTCTTAAACGTTCGGTAATCACACTTAACTTAGGGTAAAAATGTTTAAGGTGGCTAGGCTGGAACATAGGCTCAGTCAACTTTCTCTGATGTTTCCAACGATCACCTTCTGCAGAAAAAATACCGTTAAGCCCTGCTTCTTCAAACACACTTTCAATGCTTTTCAAACGGCGAAAGTCATCTGGCCTCGATTTTAAAATCGCCTTAATCTGAGAGGGTTCAGAGAGAACCATTACATCCTTCATTCCCAGTTTCAAACGAAAATAAGCACCATATTCATTCACCCAAGACAGCATCTGTTGATGAACATTGGGTTTCTTCAAATAACTCACATGCCCCAAAATCCCCGATTTAGGAGGCATTGGAAGCTGTTCAATTTTCTGCATTTGTATTACCTTAACTTGATCTGAATGCTATGAATAGGAGGTGCTGAGAGCGGCTTAGCATGCTTGTTATCGTAATACGAAACTTTGGTTGTGATACAACGCTAGCGCGTGTAAACAATGTGAGTACCGTATTGTGTGAACTAAAGAACTCTTGTCGCTCAGAGCGAGTGACTGCGGTGTCGGTAGATCTTATAGATAGATTGGATACCGATTGGCAGCATAGTAAAGATACCAATAAGCATCACACTTCCATAAATGTCTTTTGAGCTAAAAATTTCGCCATGCAAAGTGGCGACATCAAGGTTGTCTTTGAACAAGAAGCAAAGGATGTATTTTGACATTATGGTAACGTAAATGATTGAGGGCAGGTATAAGTAACCATGGGGCGGGATTTGCTTCAAATGTACTTTATCGTTGTAGCACCATAATGAGAAAGGCAAATAAAAGGTAAATACGCATAAAAACCACCCAAAGAAATTACTTAACGGAACGCCAAAATACACACCACGATCGGTCCAGACCCACAGCGATTTGATGAGCGAATTCACAGGATCCATAACGACATCCCATGAAACCATTACAAATGAGGCAGTAAGAGAGATGATGATTGCTTTACTTTTCGTTTGTATCGGTTTATCAAACTGATTAAGAAGGATGGTTGATATAAACCAAGAGACATAACCCAAACTGAAGTAGGTCGGCATGATTGCTAATGGGACGTCAAATATTTTAATTCCTAGTCGGTCAGAATAATAATAGTGACCGAAAGGAAATCCACTTGAAATACTAACGCTTTCGTAGAAAACACTGACAACGAAGACTAATAGAAAGAAACATGACATTTTCTTTATACCGCAATAGACACTACCGTGTAATATTGCAAACGGGAACAAAATTAGTGGAGTAAATACGCTCGATATATGTAAGTCGGTATAACCTCGAAGAAATGAATAAACAATATAAATAATGGTGATTGCAAGCAAGAATAAAGGTGCTCTAGGCTTCATATACTACTCTTATTTTTGAAACTAAAAGTCATGATAACGATTAGGCAAGATGAATAATGGTGCTAATCAATTGATATCAAATAGACGATAATAATAAAGCAGGACAGAATATCATGAAAAGTTTGTTGCCTGGTCTAATCAGTGGCTTTGATGTAATGTGATCTGTACCATTAATACGGTTGTGTCGCAAAGTTATGACGAAGTACAAGTGTACAGATCTTCAGATGCAATTAGGCTGCTAGGGCGTAAAATTGCTCCCAAGCAGATAAGCCTTCAGGATTATCGAGCTGTTCACTTTTAATTATCGACCACAGTTCCACGCCTGCCAGGGTGGAACTGGCTCCCTCATCTGATTTCCCATCAGCCAGAGTTAAACAGTGACATTATGTAACGCTAACGCGTTGGCACCACTCTTATCGCTAACCACTTTTCCTAGTAAACCCTTATAGCAGATTGCCTTGGCAAAGAAGGCGCGAGCCGTTTTCTCATCACGGCGTTTGCAGAGTAAAAAATCAATGAAATGACCGTGCTTCTCAACGACTCGATAGTAATATTTCCACTGACATTTGACGTTAATGTATGTATCGTCCATTCGCCACGCAGACGCGACTGGCTTCTTTATTTACGTGCCTGGTGCTCAAGCAGGGGAGCGTATTTAATGATCCAACGGTTCAATGTTGAGTGGTCAACACTGATGCCGTGCTCAGCTAACACCTCTTTAATTTCACGGTAGCTCAGCTTGTAGGAAACATAGTAACGAACGGACTGTAGTCTGATCTCAGAAGGAAAGTGACGGCCAGTAAACTTAATAGTCATAATGTTAAAGCTGAAGAATGTTGAGGGGTGATCATAACCTACCCCCTTGTTTGCGACACAACCCCTGTTTCTTGTGATTAAAATTTGCCGCCACTATATCGCCATTCGGGTACTGGAAGTAAGCATAACTCCATGATTTTTCGTTACATTAAGTTAGCTTTGAGATTATA
>NZ_JBFRVM010000076.1:0-27324 GCF_041475145.1 Vibrio sp. 10N.222.49.A3 | reverse complement strand
AAGTGAACGGCATTACCTCGAAACCGGAGGCTTTCATTACATTAAAGTTCAAAGCATTTCACGATCCTACTAGGCAGCATCATTTTTGATTAACTCGGCTAGCACCGAAAGATCATTGCCGAGATCAACCGAAGCTCCCATTTCCGTTGCAATACCTTCAACCACTATGGTTTGAGTATCACTGCCGCCATTGATTGGAATCGATAGTGCGATATCGTCTACATCAACAGACACTTCAATCATGCCAAGCAGCTCGGCCATTTGAGTTTCATCTTGTGGGTCTTCAAGTAGATCATTTAGGTCAATCAGATCACCGGCGCCCTCCGTATAAAGCTCAAAGTCTTTAATGATATCGGTCCCATTGTCGAGCGTAGAGTCTAGCCAAGTGAAGATGTTGTCTCCGCTATCTCCAATCAGCAGATCGTTGCCTGACTCGGCATACAAAGGTTCATTACTCGCTGCACTAATAACGTTATATTGCTGCGGTTCTTCGATATCTATGGTGACCGTCTCTACCGTGCTTTCTGCGCCATTAGAGTCGACCGCGACATAATCAAACTGCGGGTCTTCAGTTACCGCCTCGTTACCTTGGACATAGCGTAACTCCCAACTGCCCCCTGTCGATGACAACTCCATTCCAACGATCGGATTATCTGGTGATGAATAACTAAAATCATAAAGAAGTTGGCTATTTCCGGTGTCTCCGGGGTCTTTCTGATACTGCTCTGTATGCGTTGTACCATCAGCAAAGGTATAGAGTACTTCAACATAAACATTACTATTGGTGTTAAATGAACCACCCAAACCATCTAAACCAAAATCAACGACCCCTAATGGGTTATTCGTAAAATCGAGGACTAAGGTCTCCTGTTTGTTCATACCTCTACCATCGGTATCACCAATACCAAAACCGACATGAGACTGTTCACCTTGATACTGTTTCAAAGGTTTATTATTGTTGTCTTCAATCGTAACCGTAATCGTATTGCCGTTATCTAGGGTAATAAGTCTCTCGGTTGGTGACATCGCGACGCCCCAATTATAGAAACCATCAATGAGCTCTGGCATATCGTCAGAGTCACCACTGAAGCCCATTTCAAACATTTCTCCTGGCCCGGCAACGAAGCTGATATTGTTTGGAACAAACAACACACCGTTGTCGACGTCAGACTGCACAATTTCTCTCGTGACGCCATTTTCATCGGTATACAAAAGGCTGCCGTTGGTTGGCAAACTTTCTATCCGAATATTAAGTGGAATGTCGTCATGATCATCTTCTATATCTGAGATGTAATCTGGCATGCCGCCATCTTCAGAATCGAAGAGGATAGGTATAATCGCGTCCTCATCATTAACGACCGTAAAGCTGGTCGCTTCAGGTGCGTCATTGACACCATTGATTGTTATCTCGATAACATGCTCTACACCATCGATGGCGGTGACGACATATCGCTCAATAACCGTGTCGTCATCGTTCAAGTATTGAACCGCATCGTTATCAACGACATAACTCCATGCCCCTTCAGGTGTAATCGTTAACATACCTAGTGCAAGTGCATAAGTAGATCCAACAGGGGTAAACACGCCATTAGGTTTAAATGCAGGCATGTCACTCGTGTCGACGTCAGTAATCGTTAAAGTACCAGACACCGAGAGTTCGTTGGTATCTTCATTGACATCGACGTCCTCTGTCACTTCTCCCACGTCAGAGTCACCTTCCCCAACCGTAATCTCAGATGGATCATCGGCACCGTTGATGGTGATGGTCACTTCACTGGTGGTTCCGTCAATCGCAGTAACCGTGTAAACCTCGGTGACAAATTCATCGTCATCGAGATATTGCACATCATCGTTGTCGACGACGTAAGTCCATTCGCCATCGTCGGTAATAGTCAACATACCCAACGCAGTATCATTGGTCGAACCTTCAGGATTAAACGTTCCGTTAGGTTGAAAAGCCGCGACATCGTTAGCATCAACATCGGTAATCGTCAGTGTTCCCGTCGCCATCAAGTCGTTACTCTCCGGATCAACATCGACATCTTCCGTCACCTCACCCATATCAGAGTCACCTTCCCCGACAGTAATTTCGGATGGATCATCAGCACCGTTGATGGTGATGGTTACTTCACTGGTGGTTCCATCAATCGCAGTAACCGTGTAAACCTCGGTGACAAACTCATCGTCATCAAGATATTGCACATTGTCGTTGTCTACCACATAAGTCCATTCGCCATCGTCGGTAATAGTCAACATACCCAACGCGGTATCATTGGTCGAACCTTCTGGATTAAACGTACCATTTGGTTGAAAAGCCGCGACATCGTTAGCATCAACATCGGTAATCGTCAGTGTTCCCGTCGCCATCAAGTCGTTACTCTCTGGATCAACATCGACATCTTCCGTCACCTCACCCATGTCTGAGTCACCTTCGCCAACGGTGATCTCGGACGGATCATCGGCACCGTTAATAGTAATGGTCACTTCGCTCGTGGTTCCGTCTATTGCAGTAACCGTGTAAACCTCGGTGACAAACTCATCGTCGTCAAGGTATTGCACATCATCGTTGTTGACGACGTAAGTCTATTCACCACCATCGGTAATGGTCAAAAAACCCAGAGCGGTATCATTGGTCGAACCTTCTGGGTTAAACACACCGTTTGGTTCGAAAGCAGCGACGTCGTTATCGTCGACATCGGTGATGGTTAGCGTCCCTGACGTCGCTAAGTTGTTGCTCTCTTGATCAACATCCACATCCTCAGTCACTTCTCCTGTGTCTGAATCACCTTCACCAACGGTTATGTCAGATGGATCATCGGCACCGTTAATAATGATAGTCACTTCGCTAGTGGTACCGTCACTGGCTGTCACGGTATAAACCTCAGTAACGAATTCATCGTCATCCAAGTACTGAACATCGTCGTTGTTAACTACGTAAGTCCAAGCACCATCAGGGTCGATGCTCAATACGCCTAGCTGTGATTCGTTTGTTGAACCTACGAGGTTAAACTCACCGTCAGCTGAATAGGTAGGAGTGTCGCTGTCTACATCTGTAATTACGATCTGACCAGACGTCACTAATTGATTGGTGATCTCATCTACATCAATGTCCTCAGTCACACTGCCCGAGTCATCGGTAGCGACTGCCGCATCATCAGTACCAATGATGGTGACGGTGATGACTTGTTCGCCACCGTCGGAGGTTTGCACTGTCGTCGTATCTTGAATTTGCTCGCCATCAGCAAGTTCATCAAATGGACTGTTGGCCACGAATGTCCAGGAGCCATCCTCATTAACGACAAAAGACCCGAACCCATTTTCGCCTTCCGTATCTTTGGCGATAAAGGTAACGTCCGGATCGTCAATGGTTAAAGCGCCCCCGGTTTCAATAGGCTCATCCTGTTCAAACTCAATAACGTTGGTTTCACCTGAAACAAGCGCAAGAGCAATGATATCGAAAAGAGCAATACTTTGAGTTTCGGACAGCCCTTGAGATTCAAGTCCGTCAGTTTCAAAGTTTGTTGAAGCCAGAGTTTCAGCCCCTGTACGTTCAATCCTACCGCTGTTGGTTAGACTTGAGCCTTGCTCACCTGCTGCGGCATCAAACTCTTCACCCAATTCTGTTGGATCAAACCCTTCTTCAATAGCACGTTGAACTTGAGCGATCGCATCATCAGTGTCTATCACGTTTTGCTGACCTTGGTCATCGACAAACCGTGCAGAAACGTTTGGCACGCTCTCTTCAGTTGTTTCGACAGTGACAATGACGTCGCTAGCAGCTGGTTGCTCGCCCGGAGGCAAACGTCTAACTTGGCCTTGAGCGTCGAGCACTATAACGCCGTTCGCAAGACCTAGTATACTTAGGTTGATATTTCCCATATCCATATTCCCACTTCTGCCCAGAACACACCAAACGCGGATCCAATCCCACTCTGCGCTGTGGCTATTTCCTACAATAAATTTAGTAGTGGCATTATTGACAATCAACTCACTAAAGACATGGAAATGCGATGCTTTTTAAATTAGTCAATGGCAATAGCGACTTACATTCAAAAAAAAACCAACAAACTTCGCATTTTTTTGCAAATGTCCTAAGCTTCGTTTAATACCATTCACTCAATTCAACGGTAAACGTAGGTTGGGAAACGGATGAGGCATTGAAAGTAGAAGGAGAGCTACTTTGAAATTGTTTAAATTATCCATAATGTGTTGCTTAGTTGCTGCAGCACCACTCGCCGCTCAAACTCTGGAACAGTCTGTGGCTATTACCCTGGCAACGAATCCAGAGATAAAAAGCATCTTTAACGAATATGTGAGCGTGAAAAAGCGTAATGACGCCTCTGGTGGGGCATACAGGCCGAGTATCGACCTTGATGCCGGTATTGGTTATGAAGGTATAAACCCTGCACCAAATAACGGTCCAGACACGGATCTAACAAGAAAGGAAGCAACGATTTCCCTCACTCAACTGCTGTGGGATGGTTCTTCGACTCTGAACGATATTGACCGTACTGCTGCAGAAGCCGAATCAGTTCGTTTGCAATTGATAGCAGATGCCGAAGACAAAGCACTGGAGGTAACACAAATATATCTCGACGCAGTAAAAGCGACTGAGGTACTGGCGCTGTCAGAAAGTAACCTTGCGATACACAAGAAAATCTATAAAGACATAAAAAAACGAGCGAGTTCAGGCATAGGTTCTACCGCAGACGTTTCGCAAGTAGAAGCTAGGATTGCAAAAGCTCATGGTAACTTATTAGCCGCCCAGAATAATTTGATCGACACACATACCCAATTTAGAAGAGTTGTAGGACAAGAACCGCTAGGTCTGATTTACCCAAGGGCCGACATATCTTGGATTCCACTGTCATTGTCAGATGCCCTAGTTGACGCTTTAGATAAACACCCTGTAATTAAAATAGCGGCGGCAGATGTCGACGCAGCACATTTTCAATACAAACAGTCCAAAGGCGTAAACTACCCTACATTCTCTATAGAAGCGTCTCAGTCATGGCGTGATGATGCAGGAGGCGATGAAGGTTCGAGTCAAGAAACGCTCGCAATGCTGAGAATGCGGTATAACTTGTACAATGGTGGTACAGACAGCGCCAATTCAGAAGCTTCTGCTTACCAACTCAATAAGGCGAAAGATCTTAGAGATCGTGCTTATCGCCAAGTCGAAGAAGGACTTCGCCTCTCATGGAGCGCCTTAGATCTCACACTGCAACAGAAAAACTTTTTGTCCGACCATGTTGATTCAGCTTCAGAAACCGTTATCGCCTATGAAAAACAATACCGAATAGGTAAACGTACTCTGCTTGACCTGCTCAATACTGAGAACGAACTGTTTGAAGCACGCAAAGATTATCTGGATGCCCATTATTCGGAGCAGTACGCTAAATACCGAGTGATGAACGCTACAGGTTCTTTATTGAATGCTCTGCTGGTTGATATACCGGAAGAGTGGACAACGGCCGTGGAGTATTAATGATGAAAATAACTTACTTATTACTTCCCGTATTAACGATGACTTTATTTGCCTGCTCCAATCAGCAGCGAGAAGCCTACATCGAAACGCCCGAAGCTGAACAAATTGCAGACCTGCAAGACGATGATAAAGATGGTGTAGTAAACGCGCGAGACACCTGTCCTAGCACACCAGAAACATCACAAGTCGACAATGATGGCTGTGGTGAAACAATTCGAGCGGAAGAAGTCCGACAGCTAAAAATACTCTTTGCTCATGACTCATTTGAAGTAAACCCAATATTTTCTAGCCAAATTAGCACCATGGCAGAGTTTCTTGAAAACTACAAAAGCGCTTCAATTGAAATCCAAGGTTACGCCAGTAAAGTGGGCTCCAACGAATACAACTTAGACTTGTCAAAGAAACGAGCAAACAATGTACAAGACGAGTTACTTTCGAATGGTATAGAACCGGAGCGCGTGAGAATTGTTGGCTATGGTGAAGAACGCTTAGAAAACGATGGTGACGATCCTACTTCACATGCACTGAACCGTAAGGTAACCGCGACTGTAGTTGGGTTAAGTGAACAGATCGTTGAGGAGTGGACCATTTTTAGCACACTAGAAAAGTAACGTGACATCATCACTGAAAGCGCAAGATGCAAGGTAAAGTCGCTTACAAATACAGCTTAGCTTCAAGATCAATAAAGCCGTGATAGGATTACCCATCACGGCTTTTTGTTCTTTGTCGTCACATGAATCGTAAAGGTGATTCTGTGACTCTTCTTGCTACTCAGGTATGGTTTGTTACTCAGTGAGTAGGCTCGCTATCAAGCGAACCTACTACCGAATATAGTTTTACTTACCGATTATGCTTTTACCTATCAATTTTGCTTTTACCTACCAATTATAGTTTTACTTCTTGTTGCTTAGTCTTCGGTAAAGAAATACTTAGCAGGAAGTAACCTAAGATAGCTGCGGTCGTTGAGCCCATCAGGATACCTAATCGAGCAAGCGTATCAAAATCTGCGTTCGTTGGACCAAATGCCAGCGATGAAATAAAGATAGACATCGTAAAGCCAATACCACACAACACAGATACCGCGAAGATGTTCATGAAGTTCACACCTTCAGGAAGCTTAGCGATGCCCGTTTTCACAGCACCCCAGCTGAATAGGAAGATACCCAGAGGCTTACCAACCAATAGACCCATAGCAATACCAAGAGGTAGCATGCCTGTAAGGTTTGAAATTGAGATGCCTTCTAATGAGATACCTGCATTTGCAAATGCGAAGATTGGCAAAATTGCAAAAGCGACGTATGGGTGCAGAGCATGTTCTAGATGTTTCAGCGGAGAACGCTCTCCTTTATTGCCTTTCAGTGGGATAGCAAAACCAATGACTACACCAGCCAATGTTGCGTGAACACCTGACTTCAACACTGCGAACCACAGAATTGCACCAACAATAAGGTAAACACTCAGCTTAGTTACATGCTTGTTGTTTAGCATGAACAGCACACCAGTTGCAATGAAGCCAACCGTTAGTGCAAGCGTCGATAGATCGCCTGAGTAGAACAGTGCAATGATAACAACAACCCCTAGATCATCGATAATTGCCAACGCTAGTAGGAATACCTTCAAGCTTACCGGTACACGGTTACCAAGAAGAGCCATGATGCCCAATGCGAAAGCGATATCAGTTGCCGCTGGGATAGCCCAACCTTGAAGCGCTTCAGGGTTACTTGAATTGAATAGCACGTAAATAAGCGCAGGAGCTAGCATACCACCCACCGCTGCGATAGCTGGGAAGATTGCTGTCTCTTTAGACTTTAATGCGCCTTCTAACAGTTCGCGCTTAACTTCTAAGCCAATTAGAAGGAAGAAGACAGCCATTAAGCCATCGTTAATCCAGTGTGATACAGACATACCAAGAACATAGCTGTGCAGTACCCCTTGGTACATTTCGTTCAATGGTGAGTTTGCTACAAACATTGCGATCGCCGCAGCGATGACTAGTATGATGCCGCCAGCAGATTCCAATTTAAAGAAGTCACGGATGACGTCGGTCATGATTTCGCCCTTATATTTATTATTTAAATAAACGAATAACAAAGAATAACCACGAGTTTATATCCAAGCTCTATCGATAGATAATCACTTCTTCGGATGTTTAACTTCGGTTTTTCCTACAAATACTAAACAATACGTCGTATATTCCATAATGTTGTTATGCACCATGAATTAAGTATAGATGAGTTCACCAAGGCTGTATGCACAAATAATTCGAGGGTTGTCGGAATATCAAACATAAAAAAAGGCTATCAAATGATAGCCTTAGGTGTTTTTTAGTAGCCAGTTAACTGCATAAAGCCTGTTGCTTCATGGCTTCCGCTCGCCATAATTGGCCCTTCCCAATAGGGTATGACAAAAGGCAGCCACATATCCCTACGTTTGATACGCGTAGTGAGATTGATATCGTGTTGTGGCACGTTAATAATCCATTGGAGCGGCATTCTTCTGCCATTCATTAGCGTCGTATTCTGTAATGGCTTGATAGAAATGTCGGAGTCCGTTAGCTGATACACTTTGCCAGAACGAGTTGCTAATGTTCCAAAAACATAAGGCAATTGTTGATTGTGGCGATAGCGGTTAATGCTCAGTGCAGTACCGTCATCGAGATTAAACACGAACCAATCCCAGCCTTGCTGACCGACTCCGAGTAAACCACTGCCCCACTCTTTATGCACCCACGCAGTACCTTCGACTTCTTTCGTTACACCGTCGAGATTCAAAACCCCACTCAAAGATAAAAACGGAGCGCTGAAGTTATAAGACGCGACAGGCAATAAGTCGTGCTTTTTCTGATAGCCGTTATCGCCGTTGAGCACGTATGGCCCTTTCGCAATAGTGTCGAGTTCAAGGCCAAACGTATCGGTTTGTACTTGAAGGCGACCTGGAAACGGTGTGTTACCCAGAGCACGCCAGTTCCAGTTATCAATCCAAATTCTAAACGGATGACTGGTCATTCCCGCCTGTCCAATGCCACCACGCGCCAAACGCTGCTCTTTCCAAACCTTAGATTCAGACGAAATTACCACATTTGAAATATAAACCTGCGGGCTTTGCCACCCCCAGGTTTCTCGCTCATCGGTTGCAATGCGAAAGAAGCTCCACTGTACCGAGTACTTTTTCCCATCATCCCCTTTTAGAGACGCAAAATAATGCCACCACTCATGCTGGAATTCTGGGTGGAACTGGAAATCACGAGGCAACGAAACGCCTCGGTCTGGCAATACAGGTTCAAACACATTGAAGTGCTCACTGACAAGTACTGAATTAACCTCATTCTCGCCCTTATCGCCAACATCGACAAAATAGGAATAGTAAGCCCAGACACCTAAAATAGTGCCAAAGAAACCAATCAGTAATAGAGCAGAAACAAATCGGTGTCTGAGTTTTTTTGAGCCATTTCGTTGAAGCATATTAAAGCGCATCCCTCAGTGATTTCATCGGTGTGTTCCGAATCATTCTCATCACTGGCAATGCACCAGCTAACATTAATGCTGCCATGGCCCACGCAAATGTCTGCAAATAGTCCCAAGGAATCACTTGTAATTCGAGTGACCACCCAAAAG
This sequence comes from Vibrio sp. 10N.222.49.A3, assembly GCF_041475145.1. Classification (NCBI taxonomy): domain Bacteria; kingdom Pseudomonadati; phylum Pseudomonadota; class Gammaproteobacteria; order Vibrionales; family Vibrionaceae; genus Vibrio; species Vibrio sp. 10N.222.49.A3. The sequence continues at coordinate 18,222 of NZ_JBFRVM010000076.1, read as the reverse complement.
ACTGCTTAATGACAATATCGACGATCAAGCTGGCTAACGCCAATCCGAGCGGGATAGCAATCAAGGAAGAAATAAGTCCGAACACAAACAACTGCAAGCTGCCTGTAAAAATCAGCTCTTTTGCCGAGACCCCTAAGCAACGTTGCAATGAAATATGCCTTTGTCGAGACACTTCACCCGCAACCGTCGCGAAAAAGATGCCGAAGACCGCGATGACCAAAGTGATGTTACCCAATGTATCAGCTATCGCGAATGTTCTATCAAACACTCTCATCGCCTGACTGTGAATATTGTTATTATCAAAAATACGCTCAGATCCAAGCCTGAATACGCTTTCCAATCGACTTCGAAGTCCTACGGAATTGACATCATCTTTGAGTATGACGCCTAGACCGACATTTCCGCGTCCAGCAAACCCAGATAGCCAGTTTCGATGTGACATCATGACTTGATGGTAAGGGTTGCCATAATCGTAATAAACACCAACAACCTGCCAACCAGAGCCAAGACTGTCATAAAGGTCTATATAGTCGCCTGGGCGAATCCCTAACTTGAGAGACATCGATTCACTGATCAACACACCTTTCGAATGATGCAGGTGGTACCAGTAATTCGGAATACCTAACTTGATCGTCAGCGCTTCTAATTCGCCTTCAGAAGGACCAGTACTGACCACCTGGGTACTTCCGACAGGGGAAGCGACATCTTTCTCCCAACGCCACCAAACTGAATCGACTTCAGGCTGTTCTGACAGCCAATTACTCATACGTGCAGCGGCGTTGTTGGTTGGGTAGATGTAAAGGTCTGCAGCCAAGCGCTGTGTTAGCCATTTATCGGTGGTATCCCTAAAGCTACCCACCATGGTTTCTACACCAATATTCGCTGTTAACGCTAGCATGAACGCCATTGTCGCCACACCACGATAACTCATGCTTGAAGCGGCATCCGCAAAGAACCAGCGAGCACGAACCCAACGCAGTGAATAAGACAAACTGTTGAACAGCTTCCACATCAAGAAAGGCGTAAACAAAGCCACACTGACGAGCATCAGGGCAATAATCGCAAAACCAGATTCTTGCGTTTGTGGGGCTTGATACACAGCGACAGCTGCAACCAAGAAACCACAACCAATCAATCCTTGCCAAGTAAACTCAGTGCCAGCAAAGCGCATCAAAGATAAACGAGATGACAAACGAATCGGTTGCGACCTCAGCAAACGAACCAATGGCCATGCACACGCTAGGAATGCACCAAGCAACGCCATTAATAAGCTATAACCACTCCAACGCCAACTCCAGCTAAGGGTTAAGCCCACATTCGCATCGTAAAGATCACCTAAACTCGAAGAAACGGCAGGTAACAGTTGGTTTGCCAACATGACACCGAATACATTACCGCAGATCCAGCTCAGTAGAACCAATAACAATAACTCTAAGCAAAGCGCTTTAGTCAGTTGCCAACCAGACACACCTGTTTGTCTCAAGATTCCGACGAGTGGTTGGCGCTGAATGAAAGACAGCGACATCGCTTGATAGAAAATAAACAAGCCAACGACAAACGACAGCATGCCCATCGCTTTTAGATTTAAGTGGAAAGCGCTAGTCAATGACTCAAGCTCAGCTTTAGAGCTGCGAGAGATTGTCAAACCATTGGGCAACATGTTTTTAAGACGTTCAAACTTCTCGGGAGACATGTCTGAACACGCAATCACGGAAAGCCCTGCACTGCGTTTAAGCATTCGGAGCAAGGAGATATCCGCAATCAACCTTGTACCATTAATCAGGTTATTTTGGTCCACTACCACTGGACCTAGCTCTGAACCATCCATCAGTGGAATGTAGTCCCCATCCTTCCATTCCATATGTTCAGCAAGATCATCACTCACTAGGATCGGATATGGTGGTTTCATGAGATCTAACGTGGTGAGTTCTTTTAGGGCAGCACCAGGCTGAAGCTGAAGCATAGAAACAGGGTCTATGCCAATAAGCATAAAGTTTGCACCATTTTCATCAGTGATACTATGGTGGTCAAAAGGAGAACACTGCTGAAAGCCTTCACGACGAAGCTGAATGTAAAAACCTTGCGGGATTTTATTCGCGTTATGTTTTGGTCGAATACGGTAAGGAAGAGGATTCGAAAAGAGTTTTTCGCCATGCGTATAACTTTGCTTGGCGTGTTGGTTGATAGCGGTAACACCAACCAAAAGTGATACGCCAAGAGTTAAACCAAGCCATACCAAGATAATCTGAAGTGGGTAACGTCGATAGTGACCAAGTAGCGCTTTAACTACGGGCCATAACATGCAGTTGCCCTCCTTGTAGACGAATTCTGCCATCCATATGCAATGCAACTTTCTCACTGTGTGTCACCAGCAATAAGGTACATTCTAATTGGCGGGCCAAAGAGGTCAGCAAACGCATCACAGCTTCCGCATTGCGCTCATCAAGGCTTCCCGTTGGTTCATCAGCCAACAATATTTTCGGTTCCATATACAAAGCACGAGCAATCGCAGCTCGTTGTTGCTGGCCACCAGATGCTTCTTCAGGGTAACGACCAAGCAAAGGCATCAGGTCTAAAGCAGAAAGAATCTGCCTCCAGAGTCCCTTATCTTCAGGTAAACCTTTTAACTGGCGGCAAAAACGGATGTTGTCGGCAATGTTAAGCGTTGGTAGCAAGTTGAATTGCTGGAAGATATGACCGATGTTGTTTCTACGATAAGCGGTGCGGTCACGCTCGGTCGAGTCGTGCATATCGAAGTGAGGGAAAGCGATTTCACCTGAATCGGCGAGGTCTAAACCCGCGATAAGATTCAGCAAAGTACTCTTACCAGAGCCACTTTCTCCCATTAATGCCAGCTGATCACCTTGGTTTAATGTTAATTCAGCACCTTGCAAAACAGGGTGAAACTCCCCCCCATCGACATAGCCTTTACACAGGTCTGACAGCTTTAACATTAAACAGCTCACATTAGTTAGAATTTGGAATGAGAATCTACACTAATTCCCTGTTAGGAGGAAGTATTTTGAAAGATAGATCACACACCAACGATAAAGTGATGGGGTTGATGCGCTCTACTTCAATTTCCTATCAAGTTTTTAATCCATTTTCTTGTTTTCATGCGATAGAGCGACCCACCCCACTTAAGTACTTCTTCAGTGAGGAAAAGTAGATATATCCACTCAGGTGGAAACTTCAGATAGATAGCAGCAATCGCGGCGAGCGGAATACCGATCACCCATTGGGCAATCAGGTCTTGATAAAGGCAGAACTTCACATCACCGCCCGCTCTCAACACACCAACAATGACAGTCAGCGGTACCGATCGGATAACAATACCCACGCTTAAAATTAGAATGAACTTTTCTGAGAGGGCTCTGGTTTCTTCCGTCAGTGCACTAAAAGCATTCAGTATTGGCGTTTGTACGAAGTAAAGAAAAATCGCGACCACGATACTGGTCAAGAAACACAAAATCGTTAAGCCTAACGCTTGGTAATAAACCGCTTCATTATTCTTTGCGCCAAGTTGATTACCCACCAGAACCGCTGCCGCATTCGAAAGGCCAATCAGTAAACTCAATGAGATAGATTCAACCGGCGTCATCACTGACAGCGCTGCCAGTCCTTGAACGCCCGATTGCCCCATGATCGCGTGGTAAGCAAATAAGCCACCCGCCCACGCCAAAAAGTTAAACGTCGTCGGCAGCGATAACTTTAAGAAGCGAACCACTTTTTCAATCGAAGCTGCTGCTTTATATCGCATAACTTGAAAGCCAAGAGATGCTTTGAACAATAAAGATAACCATATAAGGTCGCCACTTCAATGGCACCGCTCAATACCGTCGCAATCGCCGCACCTTTGATTCCAAGCGCAGGAAAGCCTAAGTTACCGAAGATCAGCACCCAGTTTAAGAACACGTTAGACAGGATACCGATACCGCTGAAGAAGGTGCTTAGCCCGGGTTTGTGCATCGCTCTCAAACCTACAGCCATACTGCTAACGCACGATACAGCTAGCATGCTAAACGAGGTGATAACAATGTATTCAACACCAAGGTTGATCACTTCTTGGGAGTCAGTCGTCACGCCCATGATTTGTGCGGGAAATGAAACGAAGAAAACAATAGTTAGTAATGCAAACAGTGTTGAAACCAGCCAAGTAAGCGCGGTACTTTCTCTGACGCCTTGCTTGTTACCTGCTCCCCAATATTGCGCAGTCAATAACGCACCACCCGTGGTGACACCCACCAGCATAATGGTCGTGACAAACATGGCTCGACTCGCCACACCCACCGCCGCAATATCCGCTTCACCCAATTGGCCTAACATCAACACATCCACTAAGCCTCGGCTTGAAAACATAATGCTCTGCAAAGTAATAGGCAAAGCAATCGCAATAAGCCTACGAACAAAATCACCTCGAGTGTGATGAATAATTGAAGAGAGCAACATAGAAATACCTAAACGGAACGTATTGATGAATAAAGATAAATATCACGCTATTATATCAATGTTCGGTTTTTAACCACAGAGATAAATGGAGTAACAATGAAGAAAGTACTGGTTTTAGGCGCTTCTGGATATGTTGGTTCGCAGCTCCTCCCTCTCCTGCTTGAGCAAGGCTATCTAGTCACAGCTGCAGCAAGGCATATCGACTATTTAAAAGCACGAACAGAGCCTCACGACAACTTGTCACTTGAATACCTTGATCTCGCAGATCAAGCTGCGACACAAGCGCTCGTCCCTGACTTTGACCTTATTTTCTTTCTTGTACATGGAATGGCTGAAGGCCATGATTTCATTGATTACGAACTCAAGTTGGCTCGTAACTTTGTTTCGGCTCTTGGGCCAAAAAACCAACACGTCATCTACCTGAGTTCGCTTCAACCGCAAACGGGTGATTCAGAGCATCTTCAAGCGAGAAAACAAACCGGACAACTGCTTCGTAAAGGACCAGTACCGGTGACCGAACTTCAAGCAGGCGTGATCATTGGCCCCGGCTCTGCGGCGTTCGAGATCATGCGAGACTTCGTGTACAACTTGCCTATTATGATTGCGCCAAAATGGGTCGACTCTAAAGCCAACCCTATTGCCTTGCAGAACCTGAACCACTATCTACTAAAACTCGCACAAGACACGCCTAGCGAAAGCCAAACTTTCGAGGTTGGCGGGCCAGATATTGTCTCTTATCGAAACCAATTTGCACACATTGCCAAAACAGCCGATCGTCCACTCAGGCTGTGGGCGACATCACTTCTCACACCTTCAATGGCGTCTTATTGGTTGGGCGTGGTGACTTCTGTTCCGTCCAACATAGGCAGAGCGCTTCTCGCGGGCTTAAAGCATGACTTTATTGCCAGTTCGACCATCATTAGAGAAAAGTACCCTCAGAAACTTATCTCATTCGAAAGTATGGTTGAGCAAGCGATTCATTCTGAAGGCAACTTCGTAAAAAGTAATGTTTGGGGCTTTGACAAAACCGCCTTCAAGCGCTGGCAAGCTGGGTATGGCTATTACCCGAAGAAAACAGGGGCAAGTATCACCTCAAGCGCATCCTTAGATTCCCTCTGGCACGTTGCTCAGCAAATAGGAAGCCCGAAACAAGGTTACTTCTTCGCTAACGCTTTATGGCGCACACGCGAATGGTTAGATCTTCTCTTTGGCGGTGGTGTACCGGTTCGACAAATGCCAGAAGGCTCTAACCTAAAAGTCGGTGACAAGATTGACTCTTGGAAGGTTATTCGCTGTGAAGAGAATCAGTTTCTATCTCTGCTTTTCGGTATGAAAGGTCCCGGTTTGGGGAGACTCGAAATTACCGTCTCTGACCACGGTGATTCTCGTGAACTGAACATTTCAGCTTGGTGGCATCCAAAAGGCTTTTTAGGCTTACTGTATTGGTTCGCGATGATGCCAGCTCACCTATTTATCTTTAAAGGCATGGTGAAGGCGATTGAGAAGCAAGCTAAAGAGCAGATGAAGGATTAAAGCAGATTCGAGATCCGGCAACGAGATACGAAGAAATTAAGAGCTATAGATGAGACTGCATCCACACCTTCTTGCTAGAAAAAGACCGCCATTTAGGCGGTCTTTATATTTTTAACTGTCACTAGATTAGCCAATAACGCTAATTGGGATCTCAGCCAGTTGGTTGCCTTGGTTAGCTGGATACACGATGTATTCACCGTGATACTTCACCGCTGACTTGTAGTCAGTGACTTTGTGAAGCATGAAACCTGCTTCCATCGCTGCTTGAATAAACTCAGCGTGGTTACCACGAACAAACCAGTTCATTGGTTTTACCATTAGCTCACCGTCGAACGAGTCGTCACACTGTTTGCCACAAAGTGCAAAAGAGTGCTCACCATCAGTGAAGAACTGAATTTTGCCGCCAGTCGTTAGCTCGTCTTCACTTGATACACTCCAACCCATCTCGTACATTTTGTCCATGAACGCTTCAACATCACTGTCTTTTAGCGCTTTAGGCTCTTCGCCTTCAGGGAAAAAACGTCCGTAAAACGCAGAAATACGTTTAAAGGTAAAAGTTAAATCAGAGTTATTGCCCTTTGAACGGCCCTGTTTCTGCCAGCGAACCAAGTCAGGCACAATCACACGATCATAAGACTGAGCCTTAATCGCCTTCGTTACCCAACGAACTAAATAAAGGTTGTTCGCAATAGGCGCATCAATCGCTTTGCCTGCTTTGTGCAGAGCGTAAAGCTCGCCTAACGCATCATTCACTAACTTCTGAATTTCAATATAGTATTTTGACATTATGCCTTCTTTCCTAATGTCCAATATAGTAATGCTGACATTACTGCACACGCAGCCATTACCATAGCCATAGACCCAGCACTGTCACTTGGCAGCATCGCAACGATAGCTCCAACGACAGAACCAGTACCAAATCTTAATGTTCCCGCAAGCGATGAAGCCGTGCCGGCCATGTTTGGATAACCACTGAGCAATAGACCCATAGAGTTACTGCCGATAGTAGAAATGGTGCCAATAAATAGCATCACAAACGGCACAATACCCCAAAGCCCGAGATCCAATAACCAACCAACCAGTAAACCGACGCCAGCTAATAATTGAATGACCAGCGCGGCTCTCAGCATGGTATGAGAGCCAACCTTCTTAACAATTCGACCATTAATTGTCGTCATCAGAATCATCGCAACGATGTTCAGACCAAACAGGTAACCAAACAGGTCAGGACGTACTCCATAGACATCAATGTAGACAAAAGAGCCTGCGGTTAAGAATGCAAACATCCCAGAGAACGAGAACGCACCCGAGAAAATTAGGCCCATAGCGGTCGAGTTTTTACATAAACGAGCGTAATTACGAATCGTGGTTTTAAAGCGTAATGGTTGACGATTTTCAACAGGCAGAGTTTCAGGGATTTTGATTATCACCGCGAGAATCACAATCACTGCAAAAATAGCTAACACCCAAAAGATTGAACGCCAGCCGAACCACAATGCCAAATAGCCGCCAATCATCGGCGCGATAAGTGGCGCAACCGTCATCACTAAGGTAACGAACGACATGGTTCTTGCGAAATCTTCACGGTCGAACATATCACGCACAACCGCTTGGATAATGACCGCCGCCGCCGCACCTGCAAAACCTTGAGCGGTACGAACTAACGTTAACGCTTCAATGCCATGAGTGGTTGCACTCACGACAGACGCTATCGCAAAGAAGAGCACACCAATCAGTAGAACTGGCTTGCGGCCATAACTGTCGGCTAACGGACCATGTAACAACTGACCTAAAGCGAAACCTGCGGTGTACGCGGTAAGTGTGATTTGCACTTCCCCTGCTGTCACACCAAGATCTTTGGCGATCGTTGGCATTGCAGGTAGGTACATATCGATGGCGAGTGGTGTCAAAGCACCAATAGCGCCCAAAACCAAAAATAGCATCCAACCTAACTGAGGCGTTTGTGGTTGTGAGCTTGGGGTCTGTGAGGTAGACGTTTGCATAACTCTCCGACTAAGTACTAAGTTCTATGTGAACACGAGCATGCACGCAGCAATATACGAATATACACATAGCAATACACGAATACGCACAGTGATACACGAATATGCGCACACATACATGAACATATAGTAATAATGGCTGAAACTGTCCTAGTACCAGTCAAAATAATCAGCCGACGCTATCCTTGGTCGGCCACATCTACGGTAGAAAAGATTACTTCCAGATAGAGTCTACTTCTTCTTGTGTTAGGTAACGGTATTCACCCAACTCTAAAGACTCGTCCATCTCGATTTCACCAATACGTTCACGGTGCAGTGCTTCTACCTTGTTACCAAGTGCTGCAAACATGCGTTTTACTTGGTGGTATTTGCCTTCGTGAATCGTTAGCAACACTTCACGCTCTGCACGTACTTCAAGGTGTGCTGGAAGTGTTAGGCCGTCTTCGCTCTTAAGCTGGATGCCCTCTTTGAACTTTTCAACGTAATCGTCTTCAACAGGTTCAACCAACCACACTCGGTACATCTTCTCGCACTTGTGCTTTGGCGATGTGATGCGGTGAGACCACTTACCGTCGTCTGTCATTAAGACAAGACCCGTTGTATCAACATCTAAACGACCTGCAAAGTGCAGCTTGTCCATTTTGATTTCATCGAGTAATTCAAACGCAGTGCGATTTGAGCCATCTTCATGCGAACAAACAAAACCTTCTGGCTTGTAAAGCATGATGTAACGCGGGCCGTGAACATTCAGCTCATTGCCTTGCCATTCCACAACGCACTCTTCAGTTACCTTAAGTGAGCCGCTTTTTTGAATGACATCATTTACTGTCACTGCTTTTGATTTTAATAAGTGTGTTGCTTCTCTTCGAGTGACGCCTAACGCATCGCACAGAAATTTATCTAAACGCATGAATACCTCAACTAATCTAAGTCGGGTATTATAGTCACCTTTGCTCAATTAGTTGAGCTATTTCACACTATTTGTTTTTCATTTTACAAGACACGATATGTATACACTCCGCCCGTACCAAGCTGACTCAGTAAAATCAGTGATTCATTACTTCAGAAAACACCAAACACCGGCTGTTCTTGTATTGCCTACAGGCGCAGGAAAAAGCCTTGTGATTGCAGAGTTAGCAAGGCTCGCTAAAGGTCGTGTTCTAGTGCTTGCGCACGTAAAAGAGCTCGTTGAGCAAAACCATGAAAAGTATGAAGGTTATGGGCTAAAAGGTTCAATTTTCTCTGCTGGTTTAGGGCGTAAAGAGACAGACCAACAAGTGGTGTTTGCTTCAGTTCAATCCGTAGTTCGAAACCTTGACTCATTCTCCAATCAGTTCTCATTATTGGTTATCGACGAATGCCACCGCGTACCAGATGAAAAGACCAGCAGCTATCAAAAAGTGATCACTCACTTACGTGAAAATAATTCAGGCATAAAGGTGCTTGGATTGACCGCGACGCCTTATCGTCTTGGTATGGGGTGGCTTTACCAATATCACACACGTGGCCAAGTGCGTTCTGAAGAGCCGAGATTTTTCAGAGACTGTATTTTCGAACTGCCGATTCGTTACTTGTTGGACGAAGGCTTTCTAACACCAGCACGCATGATCGATGCGCCCGTTTTGAGCTATGACTTTTCGCAACTAAGGCCGGCAAGTACGGGGCGCTATAAAGAATCAGAACTCGATATGGTGATTGAGCAATCGAAGCGTGCTACCCCACAAATTGTCGATCAAATCATTGAACTGGCCAAAGACAAGCTTGGTATCATGGTATTTGCAGCCACCGTTCGACACGCACAAGAGATCCTGAGCTTACTGCCCGAAGGTCAATCATCCATCGTGATTGGTGACACGCCTACGTTAGAGCGCGATCAAATCATCAATGATTTCAAGGAACGTAAAATCAAGTTCTTGGTTAACGTGTCAGTATTAACCACTGGTTTTGATGCGCCCCATGTGGATTTAATCGCGATTTTGCGCCCAACAGAATCTATTAGCTTGTACCAACAAATCGTTGGCCGTGGCTTACGCCTATCTCCGGGTAAAAAAGAGTGTTTAGTGCTCGACTATGCGGGCAACAGTTACGACCTTTACCAACCAGAGGTCGGAGACCCAAAGCCTGACTCAGACAGTGAAATCATCACTATTCCCTGCCCTGCTTGCGGCTTCAATAATAACTTCTGGGGCAAGCTAGACAGCAACGGCTTCTTACTCGAACACTTTGGTCGTAAATGCCAAGGCTACTTTACCGATGAAGACACGGGCGAACGCGAGCACTGTAACTATCGTTTTCGTGCTAAGTATTGTGGTGAATGCGGCGCTGACAACGACATTGCCGCGCGCATTTGTCATGAGTGTGATGCCACCTTGGTCGACCCAGATAAAAAGCTTAAGGAGGCGTTAAACCTCAAAGATGCGTTGGTGTTTGAGTGTTTAGAAATGGACCTTAACGTTCTCAAGGACGACAAAGGCAAATCACAACTTAAGGTTACCTACCGAGGTGAAAACCAAGCACAAGTGCATGAGTTTTGGTCATTAACCACTAAGAAACAGAAGCAGAACTTTAAGGATCAGTTTGTTCGCCCTCACCTTGCCGACAGACACAGACCGTTTGAGGAAGCTTCACCGACGAAGGTGGTCGCTCACCAACATAGATTCCGCCCACCTCAATTCGTGATTGCACGTAAAGTTGGGCGCTTTTGGAAAATGAGAGACAAGATATTCGAAGATGAACTCAAGCAATAGGCTCCCAATAATCAACAGAATTAATAAAAAGAGTATTTATACTCCTTTTATTAACATTCTAATGACCATACATGAGTTAACTTGTTAAACCACAAATTAGATTGCGCTCAGCTTTTTCTGATTCCCGCGCCTCTTTAGCCATATTATCAAAAATCTCAATGGCTAAAGTTGGCTTATGAATATAAAAGCCTTGAATGAAGTCAATGCCTAACGCTTCTAACATTCTTAATTCTTCAATTGTTTCAACACGTTCCGCAACCACTTTAGTTTGGCTCATTTCTGCCAACTCAACTAATGAGTGCACCATTTTTTTCTTAAAATCAGAACCGTTAATATTTTCAACGAGCGAACCATCAAGCTTGATCGTATCAAAACAACCTTCAGATAAAATTGAATACGATGAATAACCTGAACCAAAATCATCTAAGGCAACTATGATCTGGTGGTGTTGTAGTCGTTCTACTATTTTTCGAAACTTCTCATCTGCACGATAAAAAACAAGCTCAGTCACTTCAACACATAAACGGGAACGGATATAAGGGGGTAGATGACATAAACGATCGATAACACTCATATCGAAAATGGTTTTAACTGAGAAATTTAATGACAATTGAATAGTTGAATAGTGCTCAAGTAAGCTAATTGCGTAAGTAAGCATACGAGAATCGAGCTCCTTCTCAAGCCCATGAGAGGCTACAACATCGAGCAATTCACCAGCAGAAACGATTTTTTCACGTCCCTCTTCGTCCTCCATTTTTAAACGACACAGTAACTCATAGCTCGAAGCAACACCCTTTAAAGAATGAATTTTTTGAGCAAAGCAAAGCAACCTATCCGAGTTAAGTAATTCAACTGCTTCTACTCTAAGGTTCGGTAAGCTATAGAGCATGACCCCGTCTTGTTGCTGCCAGTCTTGGTAAGATTCATTGTTGGACTTTGCTTTACGGCAACAGTATTCAGCTTTGTCAATACAATCTTCGACAGATTCATTAGGACCACTTCGATAACGGCCAAAACTAAAGCTTAGAGCGTTTTCTGTTTCTTGGGTGAGGTTCTGTTCCAACAAATATTCAAGTAACTCCTTGGAAACCGACGTTTGGCAAATTAATACAAATTCATCGCCACCGACTCTATACGCCTTCCCTATGCCTTGTGCGGCTATTTTTTTGAAGCGCATAGCTAAATTTATTATCATTCGATCACCTACATGGTGACCTTGACTATCATTAAGAAACTTCAATTGATTTGCATCAATGTAATAATAGCAACGAGAACTCTCAATGACCTTTTTATATTCTATGGATTTTCGATTATACAACCCTGTCATGAAATCTTTATCAGAGTTAGACAACAATTTCTTATAATCGCCCAGATTAATAACTCTTAATTCCCCAAGATCATAAACACACGCTAATACAAAAGAAGCGTGAGATAAGTAGAATAACGCCTGTATTAAATAGTAATACTCAGGCATGAATGAAATAGTCATTGATGATTCAAGAACCACCACAGACATAATAAAACAGGAAAGATAGCTAATTATTATTTGAACTTTATTATTAACTTCTTTTGATATCAAACAAAATGCTATAACAACGGCTGCTAGGATAGTACTAATTAAAAATCCGACAATAACGTCAAAGTTTATATAAACTGAAAAGAACTGTAGAAACACAAATGAAGAACAAATCAGTAAGTGCTTAGTATTTATTCTATCGCAACTTGAAAAAACAAGCATTAAATACACGCAAACTAAAGATAATGAATAAGAAACGAACCAGTAGTCGCTTCTAAAAAAATTTATAACGTAGGTTCCTTTATCATCATACCCATCCCATAAAAACCCAAACTTGTAAATATAAAACATAGAGAACAGCACTATATAACAAGTTATAAATAGTGTTTTAGCTCGTTTTATCGGCCAAACATAATAAACATAAACTAACGATATTGCACTCGCCAGTATAAATAGGGCTAGAATTACCCCATCTTTCATGACAAGCGATTGCTTTAATTGATGCTCTTTCGAAAATAACGCACTGGCATTTACAGTCTTACCTCTAGGAAATTTCACTAAAACATGACTGTATTCAAAATTTTTGTTCAGCCGTAGCGAGCGATAATACTCAAACAAAAAATTGCCAACAACTTTGCCGTCTTGATCAACAAAAAACAGCTCTCCTGTCCGGGATGAAAGAGATTTCCAAACTAGATGTTCATATGATTGGTTGTCTGAAGGTAGTGCAAGTTTAAGCCAACACGACTGATTAGGTTCAGGAATACAAGTAACAATTGAGCTCCACCCTTCTTCCTTATATAGGATGGCATCAACCGAAGAGTCACTCACTACCATGCCATATTCGAAATCACTGATTTGCTTGAAATCTAACTCATTAGCATGGCTAGTGAACGTTATCAGCACTGAAAAAAACAACATAACTAGCACTGTAAATCGCACTCTAAAATCCTTATTAAATCAAATATCGCGCGGCAAAGAGCCCCATAAGTCCATATAGTTACAAGTTTACCATGTTAATTATTTGTAATTTGTAAGGGAATGTAATAACGTCAACGCATTACTCTCGAGCAAGTGAATCAACATGAATATCAGGTTGGTTAATTGCACGTTGATACAACACTTTACATTGCTAAAACGATAAAGCGTCTCTCGTATTCACATTCATACTCCATTCATTTTTATTGTATTAAACTGTCGTTACTTGCTTCTTTTACTAAGGCCACTGCATGCAAAAACCAAGCGCTATACTCATCTGTATCGCTGTAGCTATAGGCTCGACATCAAGCTTTGCACAAGATGATCACCATAACGGTCATGATCTTGTACAAGATGTTCATAAAGCGGGAACCCGTATCGAATTTGAAGAAGATCAAGACGAAGTCTATGAAGCGGTGCAAGAGGGCTACATTCGCCCTTTCTCAGAAATGTATGCTGCGGTTGAAAATGATCTTCATGGCCGAATCATTAAAGTAGAACTAGAAGAAGACGATGATATTTGGGTGTATGAGCTAAAAATAAATTTCCAAAACAATATCATTAAAGTGGAATACAATGCTGAAACGTTAGAAATGCTGATGATTAAAGGTCGCAACTTTAAAGAAGCGATCAAAAACTCCCACGAATAATAAATAACAATAAAAAGAGTGATACATGAAAATTTTAGTCGTTGAAGACGAACCTCGTTTGGGCCAACAAATTCTAGAGACCCTTGAGGGAGCCGACTGGGTTCCAGAGCTTTCTCAAGACGGTATCGACGCACTCTACCGTGCAACATCGGAAGAGTGGGATGCCATCGTTCTCGATTTAGGTCTACCTAAGCTTGACGGCCTAACCGTATTAAAAGGCATTCGAGACGAAAACATTAACACGCCAGTGATTATCCTTAGTGCGCGTGACACGCTTACTCAGCGTGTAGAAGGCTTGAATGCAGGCGCTGATGACTACCTAACTAAGCCATTCGAAATGGTCGAGCTGATAGCCCGCATTCGTGCTCAACTGCGCCGAGCGTCAGGCAGTGCTGCTCCTATACTTCAAATTGGTGATTTAAGCCTAGACACACGCAGCTCTAAAGTGTTGTGGCAAGGTCAAGCGGTTAGCCTCACGGCGCTAGAATATAAAGTTGTCGCGTACTTCATGCATAACCAAAACAAAGTTATCTCGCGCACTGAGTTGGTTGAGCACATCTACAAGCAAGACTTCGACCGCGACTCAAACACGGTTGAAGTGTTCATCGGTCGTATTCGGAAGAAAATCGCACCTAAGATCATCAAAACCGTTCGCGGGCTTGGCTACCAACTGAATGCTGAATAACGCTGTATTTAATTAAGCTAAGAGCAATCTCCAATTAGTGGGCAGCCTGTGCTGATCTTTGTTGTTCTCATAGCAAGATGAGCAAAGACAGGCTGGTAACGTATGAATCTAAAAAAACGAACACTTAAAAACGTCAGTCTAAAAAGCCGCTTGCTCCTCGCCGCGGCTTTTTGGCTAGGTGCGATGATATTAGCGGCTGGCGTCGGAATACCTAAGTTGGTTAACGATTACTTGGTCGATGACGTCAAGCAACAGCTCAGCCTAACCATGGACGAGTTAACCGCCAACATAGAAACCAACGACAGTGGTAACCTCATCATGGCAGAGCGTCTGTCTGACCCTAGGTTTAACCAACCCTACAGTGGTATTTATTGGCGAGCCGCTACTCAAGACCAGATTATTCGATCTCGCTCGCTATGGGACAAAGACCTCACAATCAAGCGTTCGCCGATTCACACATCAGTCAAAGGGCCAGAGAAAGAAAAGCTGATTTACATCGAGCAGGATATCTATCTGCCTGAACTGAATGACCCTGTCACGATCACCATAGGTATCGATGAAGACCCACTAGAATCCACACTGACTGAACTTACTGGTCAGGTCTGGTTGATTCTGATGCTACTGTTTGTGGGCGTGCTGATGTTGATTGGTATTCAAGTCAGTTGGTCGCTATTGCCACTGAGTAAGATGCAACGTGAACTGGTGATGTTGAGAAACGGCGAGCAACAAGGGTTAAGTGATAACTACCCGAAAGAGGTTTCTCCATTGGTTTCTGACCTCAATGCCCTACTGTTCCACTATCAAGAGTTATTGGAGCGAGCGCGTAACCACGCGGGTAACTTATCTCATGCGTTGAAAACTCCGCTGTCGGTTCTGAAAAATGAGATAGAGCGACTTCCAGAGGATGACAAGGCACTGCTGCAACAGCCCATTAATCAGATTCAAAGCCAAATCGATTATCACCTTGGCCGAGCACGCATGGCCGGTGCAATGAACATTCTTTCAGTGAAGTCTTCACCTTGTGAACGTGTTGAAGCTATCTCAATGGCATTTGATAAAGTCTATGCCGCCAACGAAGTCACCATGATTAATGAGCTAGACTCTGAAATTGAAGTGGCGGTCGAAAAAACCGACCTGGATGAAATGGTCGGCAACCTACTAGAGAACAGTTACAAATGGGCGAGCAGCATTATCCGAGTCCATTCGAATGAACTCGATGATGGCAACATTGAATTAGTGATTGAAGATGATGGCCAAGGCATTCCTGAAGAGAAGCTTGAGCAAGTGACAAAACGTGGTGTTCGACTTGATGAAACCACACCAGGAACAGGCTTGGGGCTTAACATTGTGAATGAAATGGCACACAGCTACCGAGGCAGCCTAACGCTCAGCAAGAGCTCTATGGGCGGCTTAAAAGCTTCTCTGGTGCTTAAAATAAGCAAGGTTACGTAAGCTAAATAGCTAAATAACCACGATAAGCCCTAGCACAACGCTAGGGCTTAGTTCAATCGACCTTACATACGACCCTATATCTCATTCACAGCGACATCTAGAGTTTGCAAATTCTCATTATGAGTTGCTACTCCGATCATCAAAATCCTGCCATCAGTATAATAGTCATGATCGTCATCGATCACTTCCACCGTTGCTAATGGGTACTTGTCTAGCTCAATATCTGGTAATGACGTTCGTATCTGATTAGCAAGCCTATCTCGCTCTTCATCAACATTAGGGTCAATGTTATGCAGTATGGTCACAATGCCTGAGTAAGGGGTGACTTTAAGGCCATCATCATAGCTGATTGCACCTAACCACTGAGGCTGGTTAGTTTGAACATCAACACCAGCACGCCACCAACGAATATGGCTGCGCTTCATCAAATTACCCGGCAATTGAAACGCCATATCTTGCGGCTTGTCTCGCCAATACAAATCGGACACTGGCGGCGTTTTGTCTCTAAGCAATGCGACATAGCCAGCCCATTCAATCTCATTTCGAGAAAAAGTTTGATTCTCTATCCAGCCCAATTGTTTCATTAAATCTCTTGGGGTTGCTCCAACATATATTACGTTGATCGCTTGTGCCGAGTAGAATGAAGATTTGCCTGGGAACGCTTTATAGGTCACCGAATTCCAGTCGACGTTGTCAATTTGAGCCGTCTTTTGTTGATTCTGAAAATCATCGGCCTTCCAGAAAAAGTGAGCGTAGTTCGCAAACAATACCCACCCCAACAGCAGCGCACTGGATTTAAGCACCAAGCGTCGCCACTTCATTCGATAACCAATAATGGTGAAGACCAATACCGTGAACGCGCCGACGATCAGGCTATTATGCTCAGAGATAAATATCTTAAGGCTATTAAGCCACGGGAAGTTTTCAACACCGTGCGCCAGTAACATGCCCCAAGCAATGAACTGTCCACCACCAAGAGCCAAGCCGAACAACGCCAACACACTAAAATTACGCCACGGTACACGATGCGAGCCAGCTATAAATGGCACAACCCAAGCAATAGGCCCTAATAAACGAGCAAAAAGAATGATGTATGTGCCTTTGCGAGCAACCAGATAGCGGCAGCGCGCAATTAATCTTTTGGTTTTAGGGCGAAACTTAATGAGCCTTCGTTGTGCTTTCGCACCGTATTTATAGCCAATAAAATAACTGAGTTGGTCACCAAGCAAACCGCCTAGCATCACCAAAACCAACGCCATCCATGCACCTGAATACAGTTGAAAGCCCGCTGCGATAAAGAAGGGCTCTCCCGGTACAAATAGGTTTGGGCCAATGAGAGCATCACCCAACGCCCCCAGAAACAGCCCTAGTCCATCAAACATAACAACCTCAGTGCTTACTGTTCTTTATAATGACCGAACTTGTAGTTCATCTCGTTGTTACGCATTTCGCCTTTAAAAAAGCGTCTTACATTGGCTTTAAGGTAAGTAGATCCTGTCTTTACAACACCATCTTGGTTTAAACGACGTGGGTCAAAACCAAAGGTCATATTCAGGAATCTAAATCGCCATGTTTTGCTCGCACGTTTTACATAGTCACAGTCTTCACACAGTACGATCTCTTCATCGAAACCGCCGATTTCATCATGCGCTCGTTTAGTCGAGAAAATACAGGCGCCAATCGCCGTCGGGAAAAAGAACTGGGTAGTAAATAAGCCTGCGTTAAATAGCCCGTAACCAAACTTGTGTACAAGCGGCAGACCTTTCGAGCTCATGTACACACCCGCCACTTCAAGCTTCTTCTCCTCTAGTTCATAAAGCACTTTCGCAAGGAAGTTTCGGGGCAAACTCACGTCGGCATCTAAGAAAAGGATTCGGTTGTACTGCGCTAATGAAGCGCCTGTGTTTCTGCCAAGGCTCACACCGCGATTTTCCATATGATGAACCGTTAACTTTGGCAACGCGCTTTCATAAGCTTGTGCCACCCCTCTTGTGTTGTCTTCACTGTTCGAGTCGACAACAATCACCTCAAATTCTTGATGGGTTTGCACACTCAACTCTTCCATTAAGCGGCTGATGCGTTTCTCTTCGTTTAGCGTAATTACGACAATGCTTACCGGTTCCATATTTTCACCTATTCATTCTGCTGTTTAATTACCACTAAGATTAACCAACCAAGCCTTAACCAAGCCGGCTCTTCTCCGCTTAGA
>NZ_JBFRVM010000075.1:0-127035 GCF_041475145.1 Vibrio sp. 10N.222.49.A3 | reverse complement strand
TAAGTGAACGGCATTACCCCAAAGGGGACCTTTAAATCAATTTCAAAGTAGTCGTTTGAAATTCTAGGAGAGCACGCGGAACTTACGGATGTAAGTGAGCATGCTCGACAACGACTTTATTACTTACGAATACAAAAAAGGCTCCCAACAGGAGCCTTTCAAATCGTATTTTTCAATCAAATATCTTTAGTTCAAGGAAAAGGCGCGGAGTTTACGAATGTAAATGAGCACCTTTGACACCGAAATTAAGCTATTTGAGCCAGAAAAATTATGCGTAAACAGGTAGACGCTTACAGATTTCTAGTACTTTCGCTTTAGTTGCTTCGATAACAGACTCATCACCCATGTTATCTAGGATGTCACACATCCAACCTGCTAGCTCTTTCGCATCTGCTTCTGAGAAACCGCGACGAGTGATAGAAGGAGAACCGATACGGATACCAGAAGTAACGAACGGGCTACGTGGATCGTTTGGTACTGAGTTCTTGTTAACTGTGATGTTAGCTGAACCTAGTGCTGCATCTGCTTCTTTACCTGTGATGTCTTTGTCGATTAGGTCAACTAGGAACAGGTGGTTCTCTGTAGAACCTGAAACGATGTTGTAACCGCGTGCTAGGAATTCAGCAACCATTGCTTTTGCGTTAGCAACAACGCGAGCTTGGTATTCTTTGAACTCTGGCTCTAGAGCTTCTTTGAACGCTACAGCTTTACCAGCGATAACGTGCATTAGAGGACCGCCTTGGCCGCCAGGGAATACTGCTGAGTTTAGCTTTTTGTAAAGATCTTCACCTTCGTTAGAAAGAATAAGACCACCACGAGGACCAGCAAGCGTTTTGTGCGTTGTAGTTGTTACAACGTGAGCGTGTGGAACTGGGTTCGGGTAAACGCCTGCAGCGATTAGACCGGCAACGTGAGCCATATCTACGAAGAAGTAAGCACCTACTTTGTCAGCGATTTCACGCATGCGCTTCCAATCACAAACTTGAGAGTAAGCTGAGAAACCACCGATGATCATCTTAGGTTTGTGCTCGATAGCTAGCGCTTCCATCTCTTCGTAATCGATTTGACCTGCTTCATCGATACCGTAAGGAATGATGTTGTAAAGCTTACCAGAGAAGTTTACTGGAGAACCGTGAGTTAGGTGACCACCGTGCGCTAGACTCATACCTAGAACAGTATCGCCAGCATTCAGTAGTGCCATGTATACAGCGTTGTTTGCTTGAGAACCTGAGTGAGGTTGTACGTTCGCGTATTGAGCGCCAAACAGTTCACATGCACGTTCGATTGCTAGAGTTTCAACTTTATCTACGAACTCACAACCACCGTAGTAACGCTTACCAGGGTAGCCTTCAGCGTATTTGTTTGTAAGTTGAGAACCTTGAGCTTCCATTACACGTGGGCTTGTGTAGTTTTCTGAAGCGATAAGTTCGATGTGCTCTTCCTGACGAAGAGTTTCTTCTTGGATAGCTGCGAATAGGTCCGCATCGTAATCAGCAATGTTCATGTCACGCTTAAGCATCTGTATCTCCTGACTCAGATTGTACTGAAAGTTTCAAAAAAACCACACAACGACCGAAAGCAAACGTTTCCGTCACCGTTTTGATGTGACGCATTCTACATAATTTGATCTAGGTCATAAAGAGCTAATTGCAATTTTATCATGCAGTTTTTTCATAATCACATATAAGATTCATCATGGTTATTAAGCTTATCCAACCAAAGATGACGCTTACTGTCAATTTTACGCTTTACACCCTGTAAAACGCAGATTACATAGGTTTACCTTAATTTTGCCCCTCAAGCTACCGAAAGCTAAGGTTTTTCTCTACTATGCACGCCTTTATTGGTTAGGTAATTATTAAAACGATGGAAAAACACTCACGTAAAGAAGATTGGGTAGCCATTCTCACTGGCACGTTTTTAGTGGCGTTAGGCGTCTTCTTTTTACAGTCAGCGAACCTGCTTACCGGTGGTACTACTGGCTTGGCTCTGCTTTTGAGTCAATTCTTACCTGTAACCTTCGGTATTTTGTACTTTGTGGCCAACTGTCCATTCTATTTATTAGCTTGGAAACGATTTGATCGTAGCTTTGCCATTAGCAGTGCAATTGCAGGCGCTTTAGTCTCGGTATTTGCTGATCATTTATACTTAGTGATCTCGCTAGAAGTTCATAACGAGATCTACTGTGCTGTTGCCGGTGGTCTGTTAATGGGCTTAGGTATGCTTATCCTATTCCGTCATCGCTCGAGCTTGGGTGGCTTCAACGTATTGTGTTTGTTTATCCAAGACCGCTACGGCATATCAGTAGGAAAAACTCAGATGTGCATTGATGCTTGTATTCTGTTTGCATCGTTCTTCTTTGTATCACCTTGGGTGATTGCCGTATCTGTATTAGGCACCGCAGTATTGAACATCGTATTGGCAATGAACCACAAACCAACTCGCTACTCGGTGAATTACGCGTCTTAGCGTTCATTACCTGCTCTGTCGTTACTGATACTCGATACGCAAGCTTTTCGCAAGCAAACTCGAGGCACGATAAATCCATACATCAGTAAAACAAAAAGGCTTTGGGAAGCACTCCAAAGCCTTTGTAGAGGCCTAATTCTTAAGGGGAATAGAATTAGGCTTATAGAAACAGAAACAAGGTTAATCTTCAATCAAGAGAATACGAGTCTCGTAAGGTCGTAGCACTTGATGATGAGACGTAACTAAACTCTCGTTCACCTGATAATTGGATAACAGGCTCTTAGCCTTCATCATCTCAAAACGCTCAGGTAAAACGCACTCTGTTTCTTCGCCATAATAGTTATTAATACACAGCAGAGTTTGCCCTTCACTCTCACGAACATACGCAAATACAGATAAATGCTCAGGCAATAGATCTTGATAGCTACCATCCGTAATCACCGGTAGCTGTTTACGTAACTCAATCAAAGCCTTGTAAAAGTAAAATACAGAGTCTTTATCTTCCAACGCTTGCTCGGCGTTGATTTCAGTGTAGTTATTCGCCACATCAAGCCATGGTTGAGCTTGTGAGAATCCGGCGTAAGGCTCACTGTTCCACTGCATTGGCGTACGAGAGTTATCACGAGATTTCTGCGCTAAAATCGCCATCATATCTTGATGAGCCACACCATCACGGTTCACCATGATATCGTACATGTTGGTGCTCTCTACATCACGATATTGGCTAATCTCGGTGTAACCCGGGTTAGTCATGCCAATCTCTTCACCTTGATAGATATAAGGTGTGCCTTGCATCATGTGAACCGAGGCGGCAAGCATCTTGGCTGATTCAACGCGATATTGTTGATCGTTACCTAAACGGCTCACTACTCGTGGTTGGTCATGGTTACACCAGAATAGTGCGCCCCACCCTTTTCCATTCAAGCCAGTTTGCCAATGATTGAAGATCGATTTGAGCTGTAAGAAGTCAAACGGCGCATTGGTCCACTTCTCACCATTAGTGTAATCAACCTTAAGGTGGTGGAAGTTAAACACCATCGATAACTCGCTATTATCAATGTTTGAGTACTGCTGACAATGTTCCAGCGTGGTTGAAGACATCTCACCAACCGTCACGCTACCGTATTTCTGGAAGACTGCTTCGCTGATTTCTTTCAGGTATTCGTGTACTCGTGGGCCATCGGTATAGAAACGACGACCATCACCGATATCATCATTTGGGAAATCTTGCTGCTTTGAAATCAGGTTGATTACATCTAAACGGAAACCATCAACGCCCTTCTCAGCCCAGAAGCTGATGACGTCTTTTACTTCTTCACGTACAACAGGATTCTCCCAGTTAAGGTCTGCCTGTTCTTTGGCAAATAAATGCAGGAAGTATTGCCCAGTGGCCTCATCCATTTCCCAAGCATTACCACCAAACTTAGACTGCCAGTTAGTTGGTGCTTGACCGTTCACTGGGTCTTTCCAGATGTAGTAGTCGCGGTATGGGCTGTTTTTGTCACCCAGTGCAGACTGAAACCATGCATGCTCTGTTGAAGTATGGTTTACCACGATATCCATCACGATACGGATACCACGTTGATGCGCTTCAGACAGCAATAAGTCGAAGTCTTCCATGGTGCCGAATTGAGGGTTAATCGTGTAGTAGTCTGAGATATCGTAACCGTTGTCGATCATGGGTGACGCGTAAACTGGGGTTAGCCAAATCGCATCCACGCTCAAATGTTTGAGGTAATCCAGTTTCGAAATGATTCCTTTGATATCGCCAGTACCTTTACTGCCACTGTCACAAAAACTCTTTGGGTAGATTTGATAGATGGTTGCGGTTTTCCACCAACTTTCATCATGCTCAGTCATCGCCATCTCTAACACTCACTTACCAGAAAATATAAATAAAAAATCACCATGTGAATCATGGTCGAATAGCCGTTATAACTAAAAGAAAAAGCTATAACTAAGGGAAAAAGCGATGACTTGCTTGAAGTCATCGCTTGCTAAATGCATTACGCGTTGGCGGTTTCTAGCTCGCCTTTCATCTGTGCTCGTTTATAGAAGAACAATGTCAGCGTTATCGGTAGTACAACCGCCACCAGCATCGCGACTAAGTAAATCGACCAATATTGAGGTTGAATCGATAAGATACCCGGCAAGCCACCAACACCGATACCATTCGCCATCACACCTGCACTACCGCAGATTGCAGCCGCTGCGGCACTGCCGATCATTGCGCTCAGCATTGGGAATTTGTATTTAAGGTTGATGCCGTACATCGCTGGTTCCGTCACACCTAAGTACGCAGAGATTGCCGCAGGTACCGAGATGTCTCGTTCGCCTTCGCGCTTACTCAAAATGATGATGCCGACAACCGCTGAAGCTTGTGCAATGTTTGATAGCGCAATCAAAGGCCAGATTGGTGTGCCACCTAAGTCTTGCATCAGTTGTAAGTCCACAGCGTTGGTTGTGTGGTGAATACCCGTAATAACCAAAGGTGCGTATAGGAAGCCAAAGACCACTGAACCAAGAACCGCGAAGTCACCTGTCATTGCCACTTTGGCAGCGAATGCCACACCATCACCCAACATACGACCGAATGGGCCAATAAAGGCGTGAGCCAGAGTCACAGACAAGATGATCGAGACAAATGGCACGACAACTAGGTACAGATAAGAGGGTACAATGCGCTTAAGGTTGGTCTCAATGAAAGCCAGAGCCACGCCCGCTAACATTGCAGGGATCACCTGAGCTTGATAACCGACTTTCTCAATCACGAACAAACCAAAGTCCCACACCTCAGGTACCGATTTACCTATCATGTAAGCGTTCATCAATTGTGGGGAAACCAAGGTCACACCGAGCGTGATACCCAAAATAGGGGTTCCGCCGAGTTTCTTAACCGTTGCCCAACACACACCAACCGGTAGGAAGAAGAAAATCGCTTCGCCAATCAACCATAAGAAAGAGTGAACGGTTGCCCAAAATTGGCTGATCTCAACCAAGGTTTTGCCGTCGAACATGCGAATGTCGCCAATCACATTACGGAAACCAAGAATCAAACCACCAGTAATAATGGCAGGCAGCAGTGGTACGAAAATTTCGGCTAAATGGGAGATACCACGCTCAAGGAAGTTCATGTTCTGGCGAGCAGCCAACTTCGCCTCATCTTTTGATGATGCATCTTTGCCAGTTTGCTCAATCAAAAGTGCGTACACCTCATCAACCTCGGTGCCAATAACCACTTGGAATTGACCTGCGTTAGTAAAGCAACCTTTTACCAGCTTAAGCTTCTCTAATTCTGCTTTGTTCGCTTTTTCTGTATCATTCAATACAAAACGCAGTCGAGTCAGACAATGGCTGACACTCGCAATATTCTCTTTGCCACCGACTAACTCGATAAGACGCGCAACGTCTTGCTTCGCTATCTTACTCATACTACCCCACCCTGGTTTCATTCAATTACTCACCTAAACCATGCAGCGATAGCCACTCGGATTTAGATTGATGGGAACATTCCCATTTACCGTTATTATAATGCCCACATGAATGATAAATTAAAATGGGAACAGTCCCATTAATTGAAAGAGATCACACTCTAATTTTAATCTAAGCGGTTCAATTTCGCTTGATTGAGTGGATTATAGAATAGGTGATTGAGTGTGATGAGAGATCTCTGCATTGCCTAAAAGCTGAGAGATCAATAGATTAGCGGCCAATTTACCCGCAGATTGATACCCAGGGTCAATACTAAATACTCGCGGAAACAAGAAAGAGAGAAGATCATTGCCACCAACACCGGTCACCACCACATCTTCACGTTGTAGTTCTTGCAGACGTTTGATTACACCAAGAGCCAATGTGTCGCTAGCACAAACAAGTGCTTGAGTGGTAGGAGTCAGTACCTCATCCACCAGCTGATACGCACTTTCATGATGAAGTTGGCCAGTACGATAATTGGCAATCACTCCAGCGCTTTCACACCACTCGAGATAGGCCTTAAGACGCAGTTCACCTGTTGATTTATCGCTAGGATCGACGCCAATGAAACCAACCTCAGAGATTCCCTGCTCTGCTAGATGCGTTAACGCACTATTGATCACCTGTTGGTTATCATAGTTAATCGACGTCACGTTCTCGGTATCCAGAGCAATCACCACCGCTTTGTGTTCCCAAGCTTCAATGGCAGGAATATCACAGTCAGTAAAACCAAACACAATGATGCCATCTACATTGCGACGCTTGAGAACCTGCAGATGCTCATTGGCTTTTTCTCTATCAAGCTGACTTTCCATGATCACGACATCGTAATCCGCTCGATACAATTCGGCCAGCATCGTACTTACCGCTTTGTTTTCAGAGGGGGAATCCAGACGAGAGATAATGACACCGATGACTTTTTGACTGCCACCACGCATCGACTGCGCAGACTTCGAAGGCGTGTACCCAGATTCTTGAATGACTCTTTCCACCCTTTCACGGGTTTCAGGTTTTACTTTGGGATCATTGGTCAGAACGCGAGATACGGTAGACTTACCAACACCGGACAGCTTAGCAATATCGAGAATAGTGAGTTTTTTGCTCATAAAAAGTCTGACGTTAAAGGGAAGATAAAGAAAAAGTGAGGGCGAACTCCCTCACTTAACTGTTTGTAAATCCTAGTAGATAACTATGACCTACTTTCGGCAGTTTTTATAGATAACACGACCAAGTTCTAGACGTGCATTGTCACCTTTAGTTCGTAAAGTTACGCTATTGATCAGTTCAGAGGTTCCATCATCTAAGATATACTTCGTTCCTGAGCCTGCCGCTATTTGAGTGAGGCGATATTCATTCTCGGGTAAACGTAATACCGCTTTTTCATCACCAAGGTAAGCAACCTTAAATGAAGCGTCAGACTCACATTGATAAGTCACGAATTGATCGTCCGATACTGCGCTCTCAGTCTCAGGAGCTGCTGATTTAGAGCATCCGAATAACGCTACCGTACATAGAGATGCTATCAACAATGCTTTCATACTGCGTTCCTCATCTTTATATAGTGAATAACACTTATATCTAAGTGAAAGAGACTTAGTGTCTTAACCTTTTAAGAATGCTGGTACATCTTTAATACTGTCAAGCACGACACTTGCAAGCGCTTCACCTTTTTCAGTGATTGGCTTACCGGTTCTTACCAGTACTTTAGTGCCAACACCCGCCGCTTCTGCAGCCATCATGTCTTCAGCTTTATCGCCGATCATGACCGAGTTAGCCATATCAATCTTCAGAAAGTCACGCGCAGAAATGAACATGCCTGGCTTTGGCTTACGACATTCACAATCTTGTTTGTAGTCACCAACACCGTGCTCAGCGTGGTGCGGGCAGTAATAAATACCATCTAGCTCAACGCCGTTATCAACAAAGTTCCAATCCATCCACTGCGTTAGAGAAAGAAAACGGTCTTCACTAAACATGCCGCGAGCAATACCAGATTGGTTGGTCACTAACACCAATAAATAACCCATATCTTTAAACGCTTTCGCCGCTTCAAACACACCATCGATGTATTCAAAGTCATGTTCATCATGTACGTAGCCGTGATCAACGTTAATCACACCATCACGATCTAAAAAAACAGCAGGTTTAGACAAAATTCAGTTCTCTATCAGCTCTCTATTAATCATTAATTATTACACGCTTTATTTGCTTCATCACTATCTATTTAGTTTTGCGTTCGTTAACGATTTGTTTCTAGTTTAACTTCGCAACTCGCGTTTAGCCGTCTAGACGTAAAAATATCTATTGACTTAGATCATAGAACACCATAGCATCATCTGTAAATCGAGTGAGTCATCAATATATTATTCTGTTCTACCTGCACGGGTTTCTCTATGATTAAAGTGAATCAAGTCAATAAGGTTTTTTATCAAGGCACTAAAGAAATCAATGCCTTAATTGATATCAACCTCCACATTCCTCAAGGTCAAATCTTTGGAGTCATCGGCTCTTCAGGTGCAGGCAAAAGTACCCTTATCCGTTGTGTAAACATGTTGGAAGCTCCAACGTCAGGTGAAGTGATTGTTGACGGTATCGACCTGACAAAACTCAGCAAATCAGAACTTAGCGAAGCACGCCGTAACATCGGCATGATATTCCAACACTTCAATCTGCTGTCTTCTCGTACTGTATTTAACAACGTAGCACTGCCTTTAGAGCTTGCTGGTAGAGATAAAGCTGCGATTGAAGCGAAAGTGAGTGAACTACTTGAGCTTGTCGGCCTATCGGATAAGCGTGATACCTACCCTGCGAACTTAAGTGGTGGTCAAAAGCAGCGTGTCGCGATTGCTCGTGCGCTAGCTTCAGACCCGAAAGTACTACTGTGTGATGAAGCGACCAGTGCTCTGGATCCAGCAACGACTCAATCTATTCTTGAGCTGCTACGTGAAATCAACCGCAAGCTACACATCACGATCCTACTTATTACGCACGAGATGGACGTAGTTAAGAGCATTTGTCACGAAGTCGCGATCATTGGCGGTGGCGAGCTAGTAGAGAAAGGTACAGTTGGCGACATATTCGCACACCCTAAGACAGAGCTAGCACATCAGTTTATTCGCTCAACGCTAGACCTATCTATCCCTGAAGATTATCAAGCGCGTTTGCAAGAAACTCGTGTTAACAGTAGCTACCCATTAGTACGTCTTGAGTTTACTGGTGCAACGGTTGATGCTCCGCTGATGACGCAAATTGCTCGTAAATTCAATATCGATGTCAGCATCTTAAGCTCTGACCTCGATTACGCCGGCGGCGTGAAGTTCGGCATGATGGTCGCTGAGCTGTTCGGTAACGAAGCCGATGATAATGCTGCTATCCAATTCCTACGCGACAACAATGTAAAAGTAGAGGTGCTTGGTTATGTCCTTTAGTTTCAACGAGATTGCTGACTGGATCAGCCTTAACGGCAACCTTCTATTGGAAGCAACAGGCGAGACACTTTACATGGTTGCTGTTGCTGGCATCGTTGGTTTCGCTGTCGGTATTCCATTAGGCGTTATTCTACACACGACTAAAAAAGGTGGCCTGTTAGAGAACACCAAGCTAAACAAAATTCTTGGTGCGGTTGTGAACGTGGGCCGTTCTGTGCCTTTCTTAGTACTGATGGTAGCGATCATCCCTCTCACTAAGATGCTGATTGGTACCTTCATCGGTACAACCGCAGCGATTGTTCCGCTGACGATTGGTGCTATCCCATTCGTAGCTCGACTTATCGAGAGTGCACTACTTGAAGTACCAACAGGTCTAGTGGAAGCAGCTCAGTCAATGGGCGCAACACCCACACAAATCATCAATAAGGTTCTGCTTCCTGAAGCACTGCCGACTATCATCAACTCAGTGACGATTACGCTAGTGACTCTTGTGAGTTACTCGGCAATGGCTGGAACTGTGGGTGGTGGTGGCCTAGGTGATGTCGCGATTCGTTACGGATTTCACCGCTACGATGTGACCATTATGGCAGTAACAGTCGTCATGTTGATTGTGCTAGTACAAATTATTCAATCAATCGGTGATTCATTAGTTCGCCGCGTTGACCACAGATAACGACTTACAGACCAAAATCAAAGTCGTATGAACCAAATTAAATAGATTTATTAAAAGGAGATTATTATGAAATTTAACCTTAAAGGTTTACTTACTATTGCAGCAGCAGCTTCAGCGCTAGTACTAGCAGGTTGTGGTGATAAAGAAGTCGATACTTCTAAGATCAAAGTTGGCGTAATGGCAGGTGCAGAAGCACAAGTTGCTGAAGTAGCAGCTAAAGTCGCGAAAGAGCAATACGGCCTGGATGTTGAACTGGTCACTTTTACGGATTATGTAACACCTAACGCAGCGCTAGATGATGGTTCTATCGACATCAATGCATTCCAACACACGCCGTACCTAGATCAGCAAGTGGCTGACCGTGGTTACAAGCTAACGGTTGCTGGTAACACTTTTGTTTACCCTATTGCAGGTTACTCTAAAGAAGTTAAATCGGTAGACGAAATCCAAGATGGTGCTCGTATCGCTGTACCAAACGATCCAACAAACCTAGGTCGTTCTCTACTGCTTCTTGAGCAGCAAGGTTTACTTGAACTTCGTGAAGGTGCAGGTCTTCTAGCTACCGTTCGTGACATCGTTGGTAACCCTAAGAACCTAACGATTGTTGAACTAGACGCAGCTCAACTGCCACGTTCTCTTGATGATGTGACGTTATCTATCATCAACACTACTTACGCGAGCTCTATCAACCTGACTCCACAAAAAGACGGCGTATTCGTTGAAGACAAAGATTCTCCATACGTGAACCTAATCGTTTCTCGTGAAGACAACCTAAATGCAGAAAACGTACAAAACTTCGTTAAAGCATATCAAACTGAAGAAGTGTACAACGCAGCTTCTGACATCTTCCAAGGTGGCGTAGTTAAAGGTTGGTAATCAGCTTAAATAGACACTTATAGATACCGAAAGGGGCTGACTCAATGTCAGCCCCTTTTTAAATGATGAAAGTTTGCTAGAAAGTAAAGCTTCTCAGGGGGAATCAAACGAAGTCGATTACTTGAGGTGATCCCAAGAAATGTTGGATACCAGACGGCAATCATCACACTTGAAATAGAAAATATCGTGGATCGGCGCATCTAACAGCCATTCACCACCACATTGTGGGCATTTGCGCTCTTTTTCATCTTTCAGGCTGATCCCACCAACACGATATAAGTAGTAGTAAGTTGGAATCTTAGTCAGAAATTCAATGCGCCCTCTTAGACCCCAACCGCGTTTAAACAGCACACTCTTGGTATCACTGATCTCGGTTAGCGTTGCATGTTCAGCACGGCAACCACCACCCATTTGCACTTCATCACAGGCTTGCCATTCGGTCTGCCATTTCAGTACGGCTTTATGATCGCCATTAAATGTCGGCGGGTTGCGATATAGTGGGATAGGTAACAAGCTATCGCCGCTGCGCAGCGGTGAAC
The DNA here is from genome assembly GCF_041475145.1 of Vibrio sp. 10N.222.49.A3. NCBI lineage: Bacteria > Pseudomonadati > Pseudomonadota > Gammaproteobacteria > Vibrionales > Vibrionaceae > Vibrio > Vibrio sp. 10N.222.49.A3. The sequence continues at coordinate 115,576 of NZ_JBFRVM010000075.1, read as the reverse complement.
AAGTGTGTACGAATGTCGTGTATAACACCTGCCAACTTGGTGTTTCATCTTCGGCTACTTCTTCGGAATTAAGGTCTCGGCCAAGCAGACGCATCTTAGGCGCTAATAAACTCGCCGCAGATAAGCGCTCGAAACAGACTTTGACGAAGTCTGAATGATTACGTGGGTGTAAGCTATCTTGCTCCGGACACACAACGCGAACATAGAATTCACCGTCGCCCATCACGATTGGAAACTCACGACCTAACACTTGTCCGTTATAACGAAGAGCATCCATTAAGCCATTAACCGCCTTATCGACAGCGCTTACCGTTGTGTTATCAAAACACTCAAATTGAAGTTCTAGTACGTACATCTATTTATACCGCTGGTTGTAGCTTTTCTAAAAATTCTGCCAATGTCTCGGCTAGTACATCACGATTTTTGGTGCCTAAGCGCTCTAGGATCACGTTCCCCGTTAGGTTACAGATAGAGATAACATCCAGTTCAGCATCAGTCGCAGCAATGAAAACCGTTGGTTTTAGCTTCAAACGACGCTGAGTCACTAGGTGACCTAAGATGTTTTCTTGTAGGCATTCGAAATCTTCATCACTCCAAATCTGTAACAAAGTCAGTTCGTTACCATCAAAAGTCGCGTTCATATCCGCACTAAATTGTGCGCCGTAGAAAGTCTTAACGTCTTCATGCAGAGTCAGTTCAATACCCGTTTCAACATTGGTGAAATCTGCGAATTGCTCACGTGGATAGTGTTTCCACAACACGGCATCACCACTCTTTTCTTCTACGCATGGCGATACAATGTCCACCAACTCCTCATTACGAGGTAAGCTTTGGTGTTGCTGCTGCCACGCGTCAACGTATCGCTGACTGAAAGAAAGTAGTGCGTCTTGAGCGCGTTGAGTCATGAAAATCTCCTAAACACAAAATAATAAATAGAATCCGAGCCCTTTCCGTGCCGATTAAGCGATGACTTAATGACAGGGTAATGGGGATTCAGTAAAATCGACCCCATTCTAATCGAATTTGAAACGAAAGTATGAGCAAATATTCTGACGCAAAAGAGCTAGCGGGTTTAACCCTAGGCCAAAAAACTGAGTACTCTAACCAATACGATGCAAGTTTATTGCAACCAGTACCTCGTAGCCTCAATCGTAATGATCTTGCGCTAAACGGAGAGTTACCTTTTGTCGGTCATGATATTTGGACGATGTACGAGCTTTCGTGGCTAAACACCAATGGCTTACCACAAGTGGCTGTTGGTGAAGTGTTCATTCCGGCAACTAGCCAAAATTTGATTGAGTCAAAATCTTTCAAGCTGTACCTAAACAGCTACAACCAAACTCAGTTTGAAAACTGGGATCAATTCACTGAGCGTCTAACTCAAGATTTGTCAGCATGTGCAGGCGAATCTGTGATTGTGAATGTAAATTCAGTAACCGATTACACCAACCAACCTATCGTGACGATGGAAGGTGACTGTATCGACAATCAAGACATCCAAATCACGAGCTATGATTTTGAAGCGTCACTGCTTGAAGGGGCTGCTGGCGAGCAAGAAGTAGAAGAAACTCTACATAGTCACTTATTGAAGTCAAACTGCTTAATTACCAATCAACCGGATTGGGGCAGCGTAGAGATCGCATATTCCGGAAAGCAAATTGACCGTGAAGCTCTGCTACGCTATTTAGTTTCTTTCCGCGAGCATAACGAATTCCACGAACAATGTGTTGAGCGTATCTTCACTGACATCATGAAATACTGTGCACCATCGAAGCTAACCGTATTTGCACGTTACACGCGTCGTGGCGGTCTGGATATCAATCCATACCGTTCAACTGAGCAAGATAGACCAAGCCACAATAAGCGTATGGCTCGCCAATAATCGGCGTGAACCGCCCAAACTTATTTGAACCTACAAAATCTTTAAAGGGACATTGAAATGCGTTGGTTATACGTTGTTAGTCTATTCATTTTAAGCTTAAGCACATCGGTTAATGCGTCGGTCTATTCGTCGGCGCTCCTCAATGAAGCCAATAACTTGGTTGAGATAGAACCGAGTCAAGCAAAACGAATAGCCAACAGCTACCTAACGCTACGTATCCTTTCAGATCAACGCGAGAAGAGCCCGTCAGCTATTTCTCGTGAAGAGGCCGATTCTTCAATTAGAACCCCAAACAGCAGTATCGATGCGTATAAGATCTTAGCGAAAGCAGAGTTTAATCAGGGCAACATTCGTATTGCGATTCAGCACATCGACAAAGCCTCTGAACTAGCAAAAACCTATAAACTTGAGTATCTAAAGTTGGATCTGGAAATACTCAAAGTTAGGTTACTTTGGCTTACGGACAGAAAATCTGCCCAAGCAGAATCAGAGCTAAAAAAAATAGAAACAAGCTTAGAGTCGGTTAATAAAACCTTACGTCTGACGGAAGGAATTACCTATCGCTTAATCATGTTGAAAGCCGACATTTCCTCTTATAACAACAACGTAGGGGAAGCAGAAAAACTCTATCAAGAAGCAAAAACTTACCTAGAACAGCGTCACTCGGAAAAAGTCGTCATTGATTATCACATCACCGTCGGCGAGTTTTATCTTACCCATAAAGAGTACAACCATGCACTATCTGAGTTATTGTACGGCTACTGGAAATCAGTAGAAGGTAACCTGAGTTCGCGCTTGGCCAAAGTAAACCGCCTACTTGCACAGCTTTTCTTTGAACGCCAAGTATTAGATAAAGCTCTAGAGCACCTGTCTCAAGCTGCTGACTTTTACGATAATTTTGAAAGCTCTCCCATATTAGCGCAAGTACTAAAAAAGATGGGGGATGTGTACTTCAATCAAGGCAAATATAACCTTGCCCTCGTGCACTTTTTCAATGTCCTTGATCATGAGAGTACAGACCGAGACATCTACCAAGTCATTGACATTCGTCTAAGTTTATCTGCGACTTACTTACGACTTTATAACTACCCTCTAGCCGAGCAATACCTAGCACGAGCTCTTGAACTGCTGGAGTATTCCGACATTCCTAAATTGGAAGGCCGCGCTGCACTCTTATCCGCAGGTTTGGCATACCACCTACAAGAAAGCGAAGATGTAATTAAGCATGCGACACGTGCGCTCAAGATTTCGCGTCAGGTAGAAAACATGCGCCTGTCGCAACACTCCTACCACTTGCTCTCTTTAGGTTATGAGCAAGCAGGGCGTCCACAACAAGCGCTAGCAAATCTCAAACAATACAATATCCTTGTCTCTTTGGAACAACAAAAACTCAACCGTGTTGGTGAAGACGCATTCCGCCAACAAAAAGAGTTTGCCGAGCAAACGCTCCACTATGCAGGTCAAGAACAAGAATTAGAGAAATACAAACTTGAGCACCATAAGTTCCAGAAAATATCGTTCGCCTTATTTTTGTTCAGCATTGTCTTGTTCTTCTTTGTGCTACGCCGAGGCTACATCATTCAAACCTTAGTCACGGAAATGGATTCACTGCGTACCGACCTATTTACACACTCACGCTCAAAGCTTCCAAATCTAAGAATGCTGAACGCGAAGCTATCAAATTCTCTAGAACAAACCAGCCAAAACTTCGAACAATGGCAACTTGGTGAGTTGATTCATGAACCACTCAACGACCGTTTACGCTTTGTGATGATAGATTTACCGTTCCTACGCAATATGTACACTCAGAACGGTTATAAAGCAGGTTTAGAGCTCGAAGATGCTTTCGGCGAGTTCCTTAAATCTAAGCTTGAAGGTCCTGCGCGCGTCTACCACTTCTCGGATGCAAACTTGCTTTATATCGAACCAAATGCTGACCGTGATACATCGCCTGAGGCTATGTTTAGAAAGATTCAATCTTGGATTAATCACTTCGAACCAGAGCGAAACATTAATCGAACCGTCCGCATGGGCATCGCTGACTACCCGTTCTTGCCACGCGCTTATACCGCGATTAACGACCAAGAGCTGCTCGATGTACTATTAATGTCGACCAACCTGGCACGTGAAATCAGCCTCAAAGAACGCAGTAGCCAATGGGTTTACCTTAAAGCCATCGACAATGCCCCCGCAGCAAGCCTTGCAACGGGTAACATAAGAGAGGCTTGTAAACATGCGATTAATCAAGGGTTAATAAAGATACAATCCTCACACCAGAATGAGGACAATATCAAAAAAATGCTAAAAGATGACTGATTTGCGAGCGGTTAAACGTCGTAGGTCGTGACCTTATTTTTAGTTTTGTTATTATCAAGGTCACGGAATTTCATCTATACGATCGAGTACGATCTACGCGGCGCTAATTAATACATCTATGGGCATTCTTGAAAAAGACATTCAGGCGCAACTCCACCAGCTGAAATATCAGTTGGATCAAGTCCGCTTGACGCAAAGAGATACCTCGTTCAAATTTATTCGAGAACAAAAAGTTCTCAAGCGTATCGTTGCGTCTTTAAGTGATGCATGTGTTGGCAGCAACACTCATTTAGATGAAAATCTCATTGCCCTTAGGGAAGAGCTCGAAAAGCAAAAAGACATTAGCTCAATGATCCCCAAGTTGGCAGTATTAGAAAGGATGCTCAAGCAAAAAACGTTGGCTATGGATAAACAGAACGGATATCTGGATGATAGTATTAAGCACAGTGGGGAAACGCTGCAGCGTATAACTGGCCTTCCGGCTCAGCTAAAGCGCGATCTAAGAAACTTACTTAGCTTCTCCGAGTGTCATGGCAGTCAAAAAGTCGACCATGCGATGAAGCTTCTCAGCATTTATGAGCGTGCCATTAAGATTATGGCAAACAACTCACGCACTCATTTTGCCGACGTAGATCAATCAACTGAACAAGAACTCCTTTCCGAACTATCAAACGAATTACAACACCTGATCACTGAACTCGACTTCGAGGGTGAATCGGGGGATCTACTGACCGATATTAGAGCGAAGCTACTACTTGGTGTTTCAACACAAAACCTACTTGAGCTAGCACTTCAAATCCTCAAACTGGTGATTGATGGCACGAGCCTAGAGCGTAAGCAGTCTGAACAATTTATCGAACAACTCAATTCCTCGCTCGCTTCTAGTATCAAAACAGCAGATCAAAACGCCGACCAGAGCCAAAGCTATTTTGAACATCGCCAAGGTCTTAATTCTGAGTTGAATGAACTTGTTACTAAGAGCCAAAGCTCTGTTGATAAAGCAACGGATATTGATAACTTAAAACTTTCGATAAACCCGCTGCTCAGTGAAATTGCCTCTCTTTCAGAAAGACTGAATCACGCAGAACAGAAAGAACAAGCTCTAATAGAAAGAATGAGCTACGGAAAAAACCAATTAGATTCGCTCTATGAAGTCACCCAAGATTACCGCAAGCGTCTAGAAGATCAGGCTCAGCGTATGCTGCTTGACCCTCTGACTAAGATCTACAACCGTACCGCCTTCACCGATCGTTTAGAGTTAGAATATCGTCGCTGGATTCGCGCACAACACTCACTAAGAGTCGTGCTGCTAGATATCGATAACTTCAAAGCAATTAACGATAGCTTTGGCTATACCGCTGGTGACAAAGCACTCAAGATCATCGCAAGAGCGATCACCAAAGAAATTGGTACTACCGATACTGTCGCTCGCTTTTCTGGTGAAGAGTTCATCTTACTACTTCCCGAGCAAAGCGATGAATATTGCCATCAAGTGACTCAAAGCATCCAGAATCAAGTCAGCCGCTTACCTTTCAAATTCCGTGACCAACAAATCACAATTACCTTGTGCGCGGCAAGTACTCCGTTTAAAGAGTCAGACACACCTGAAGAAGTATTAGAGCGACTCAATAAAACACTAAACAAAGCCAAACAGCGCGGTAACAACCAACTTGTTTGGGACTAAGACAGCCCTAGATTTAATTTATTTCATTTTTTCAAATACTTATCACATACCATATCCCTCAATGTTTGCTAAGCTAATGATTAACATTCGCTTAACAAGCATTCTTGGCAAGCAATGCTGTATTTAAAAGAGCAACGCTGTAGTAATCGTTTCGTCTGGTTAATTCTCTCGCCTTTAACCAAACACTTTCAACGTTAGCTTCTCATCTCGAACTAAAGGGCCACTTCCAACCTCCCCTAGTTCTTTTCAACAAGGAGGCACTATGATCACTCATATCAGCCCTGCCGGTAGCATGGATTTACTCTCTCAACTTGAAGTTGAGCGTCTTAAGAAAACCGCATCTAGTGATCTGTACCAGCTTTATCGTAACTGTACGTTAGCGGTACTCAACTCGGGTAGCCACACCGACAACTCCAAAGAGCTGCTCGATAAATATCAATCGTTTGATGTTGAGGTCGTCCGTCGTGAGCGCGGGATCAAACTCGAACTGAGCAACCCTCCAGAACATGCCTTTGTGGATGGTGAAATCATCAAGGGTATCCAAGAACACCTATTCTCGGTGCTGCGTGACATTGTCTACGTCAACATGCATCTTGCAGACAACCAAAGACTCAACCTGACTAATGCCACTCATATTACCAACCTTGTGTTTGGTATCTTGAGAAATGCAGGTGCACTTACGCCAGGTATCGAACCTAACCTGATCGTGTGCTGGGGTGGTCATTCAATTAATGCCACTGAATACCAATACACTCGTGAAGTGGGTAATGAACTTGGCCTACGTGAACTAAACATCTGTACCGGTTGTGGACCGGGGGCAATGGAAGGGCCAATGAAAGGAGCTGCAATTGGTCACGCGAAACAGCGCTATACAGACCACCGTTACTTAGGGCTAACTGAACCATCAATCATTGCGGCTGAGCCACCAAACCCGATAGTGAACGAACTGGTGATCATGCCAGATATCGAGAAGCGTCTTGAGGCATTCGTTCGTATGGCGCATGGCATCATTATTTTCCCCGGTGGTCCAGGTACGGCTGAGGAGCTGCTGTATATCTTAGGGATCATGATGCACCCAAATAACGTCGACCAACCCATGCCGATTGTTTTAACAGGTTCAAAAGAGAGTGAAGCTTACTTCCGTTCTATCGACAAGTTCATCGGCGAAACCTTAGGGCCTGATGCGCAAAAACACTATGAGATCGTGATTGATGACCCAGCACGCGCTGCGAAAATCATGAAACAGGCAATGCCAGATGTACGCTCTCACCGTAAAGAGACTGGCGATGCCTACAGCTACAACTGGTCACTGCATATTAAACCTGAGTTCCAACTGCCATTCGACCCTACACATGAATCTATGGCGGCGCTTGATCTGCATATGGATCAGAAAACAGAAAGCCTTGCGGCGAATCTACGTAAAGCCTTCTCTGGAATTGTGGCAGGTAACGTCAAAGCTGAAGGTATTTTGGAGATAGAGAAACATGGCCCCTTCCTGATTGATGGCGACAAAGAGCTGATGACAAAAATGGACCAGCTGCTGAATGACTTTGTTGAACAGCATCGAATGAAACTGCCGGGCGGCACTGACTATGTTCCTTGCTATAAAATTATGCCTAGCAGCGAATAACGGCAAGTAACTGATAACAAGCCACAAGTATAAAGTTAAACAAGTCATGACGTTTACGTCACCAAAGTTTCAACTCACCAAGTGATACGTTACTATAAGGGGCTAGCAGCCCCTTATTTATTGCCTATTTAGTGGAAACTTATGTCTATCCATCTTGTTATTATCGATGCCTTGAACCTCATCCGACGCGTGCACTCTGTTCAGCCGGACCCAACCGATATTGCAAGAACCATCACCACGACTGCTCGTACTCTTAATCGCATCCTAAACGAATCAAAACCCACTCATATCATTGCGGTATTTGATCATCATTTACAAGATCGAGGTTGGCGCGCGGAAGTCCTTCCCGCTTATAAGCAAAACCGTAAGCCGATGCCAGAACCATTGATGAAAGGTCTCGATGCGATTCAACAAGCTTGGTGGGAATTAGGGATTGATTCACTGCTGTCTGATGGCGATGAAGCGGATGATCTCGTCGCAACATTGGCAAAGAAAGTCGCTGACCACGGAGAAACCGTCACTATCATTTCCACGGATAAGGGCTACTGCCAACTGTTGTCACCAACGCTTCAGATCCGTGATTATTTCCAGCACCGTTGGTTAGATAAGCCCTTTATCGAAGCGGAATTTGGCGTAAAACCAGAGCAACTGGCAGATTACTGGGGATTAACGGGCGTCAGCTCAAGCCACGTCCCCGGAATTCCAGGTATAGGACCAAAAGCTGCCAAAGAGATATTAACGACATACCCTGATATCGAAACTGCATTCCTAGCTGAAGACCTACCGAAAAAGTATCGTAAGAAATTCGATGAGCATATCGAGTCGGCTCGCGTATGTAAGCTCGTTTCTGCACTCAAAACAGACATTGATTTAGGTTTTAATCTGCAAGATATTCGCTACGAAGCTGTATCTTAATCCGACGTTACGAACTTTGTCATTAGAAGCTAAGTGTTATAAATTAATAACTTATAAATCAACAAATTAGAAGTTCAATCATTAGAAAACAGAAAAGCCTTAGTCTGAACTAAGGCTTTTTTGTTGTTTCATTTTAAGACGAAACATTGCACTTATACTGATAACTCTCTATTTCTAGAGTAACTTTCAGCTAAGAGCAGATTAGAAGCTATAAGCGATAGAAGCTTTAAAGTTACGACCCGCTTCATAGCTGGTGTACTTTTCTGAACCCCAAGAGATACCAAAACCAGTATGCTCAGCGTACTTCTTATCAAGCAGGTTATCGATACCAAGGTTCATCTCTAGGTCTTTAGCAAACGTCGGTGTGTAAGCCGCCCAAATGTTGTGCGTTGCGAAGCCAGAGCGTTTGATCTCTTTGCCTTTTTCGTTCTCGTAATCGTTCCCCGGAACAAAGCGTGAATCCCAACCAAACACAAACTCACTGTTTAGGCTGTAGTTAAAGCCCGCTTTGAAGTTATGAATGCCGGTTTTATTCATGTGACTTGTCTTGCCGTTTTTCAGGCTCTTTTGCTCACCATCAGAGTAAGAGTGGTTAGCGTAAACACTTAATGCATCTAACTGATAGCTCAATACTGTCTCTACACCCCAAACTTCAACATCATACTTATTCGATAATGTTGCGTTGTTCTTAGTTGGGTGCATTTGGTTATCAAGGTCGTAGGTATAAGCCGTGAAACCTAGAATCGCGTAATCAGCCGCAAGCAAACGTGTTAGCTCGTAATCAAAGCCCGCTTCGTAGTTATTACCCGTCATCGCCTTAGTATCAGACTGCTTAACTTTACTTGGTGCTTTCATCGTTAGCGTTTCTGGTAGTGACGCGCCTTTAAACAGACGACCGTAACCCACACGAAGTTTTAGATTTTCCGTTGTTTGGTATTCACCTTTGAACTTTGGAGATAGCTGATCAAACTCGCCCTTATACACGCCACCCAGTTTATGAACGTCGTAACGAAGACCTGTTGTCAGACGGAAATCGCTGAATTCGTACATATCTTGTAGATACAGACCGTAAGCCGTCACCGTACCACCATCCATGCTGTACTTCTCAGTTTGGCCTTGCTTAGTACCGCTTAGATATACGCCTTCACCAGCATCAATCCATTGCTTGGCTTTGTAGCCCTCAAGGCCATAAGTAAGCTCATGCTCACCAACCCAAGAAACGTTACGAATGTCACCACCAATGGTTGTTACATTGTATTCACGCTTAGGGTAAGACATTTTGCCATCTTTGAACCATTTACCTGCCGGTGTTTTGCCCCAAGCGGTACCTTCAAGAGCATCACGATCCATGTATTGACGGTTGTAGTAAACATTACTTTTCAGATGAACTAGATCACTACCTGCATCGTATTCGTGCTGTAGCGTCACTGTATCGCGATTAAGCGAATGATAGTCGTGTTTATCGTCGGCATACAGAGCACCCGCCTTTTCGCCAGAAAGCTGACGCGTACCACCATCACTGTATCGGTTGAAAGTCAGTTTAAATTCATTGGCATCATTAGGAATGAAAACAACTTTAGCCAAACCCGACTTAAGCTCACCCTGCTTAGAGGTTACCGCTTCTTGATCTGGAATGTGCAGATCGCCATCTTCTGAATAGTTCGCAATACCCATGAACTGTAGCTTGTCGTTCACTTTTGCATACACAGCAACGTTGGTTGCAAAACGCTCATAAGCTGTTTGATAGCTTGTTTTTACTCGAGCACCAACGCTTTCACCCGGCTTAAGAAGATCGCTTGGGTCTTTCGTTTCGTAGCTAAATGAACCATTGATAGCACCAGAACCTGACAGTGCAGAGTTACCACCTAATTCAATTTCAGCTCTTTTTAGCATTGCAGGATCAATCGCTTGGTCACCAGAGTGGTGGAAAAGCTGACCTTCTTGTCGCGCACCATCAATAGTCACTACGGCAAATTTGTCTTCCATACCACGTACAAATACTTTGCGAGAGTAACGTGCGTTCCCGTCAACCGTAACGCTAGGCATTGTATTCAAAACATCTTTGATGTCTGATGCTTGCTTCTTTTCCAGTGTGTCAGAGTTGATTTCAGTCTGAATCAATTGGTCAAGGGCAGAACCGATAACGACTACGGTTTCTGGTTCGTCGGCAGCAAATGCTGTAAATGAGGTTAAGGCAACCGTAACGGCCACTGATAGTGCTTTAAGTTTCATAATGCGACTTATATTTTATAGAATTAAGTAAAAGTGCACGAATGGTACACGACACTAATAACAATGTTAATAGTAATAGTTATCATTTACATTCTTTACTTACATTTACTTACTTATAATAAAATACAATTTGATTAGGATGTTCTTGCTGTAATTTACTGCTGAATTTTAAATAAACCCTTCTTCGTTTCATCGCTGAACTAGGTAGCCGTAAGTATCAATAGCTTACGGCTTTTTTGTCTCATATCGACACAATAGTCGACAATTCGACGACTATCAACTAAGTTGAATTAGTCATATTTACACTTAAATATGACTAAAAATCGCAAATAGACTAACCTTTCTAAACTATCCGTAGGGAGCGATAATCAAGCTCATAAACAAACTTCAGATATAAAAAATGCCCCTTAAAGGAGCATTTTCTTTATCACTGACACACTAACGTAAAATATTAGTACGGTGAGATATTCGAAAGCGACTGAATATGAACCGTGATCTCTTCGCGATCGTGGTAAAGGTGCTTCGCCTGCATCTTGAACTTCACTTTGTTATCAATCAGGAACTGTTTTAGGTTTTCTATATCCTGCAGAACTTCATCGTAACGGCCTTTCATTGGCAATTTAAGGTTGAACAGTGCTTCTTTCGCCCAGCCTTTGATGATCCACTCCCCCATTAAATGAGCAACACGAGCCGGCTTCTCAACCATATCACAGATAATCCAAGTGACGTTCTTACGGTCAGGTTCGAATTTAAAACCATCCACCATGTGGTGCTTAATTTGACCCGTTTCCATTAGGCTGTCTGCCATCATGCCGTTATCAACACAGTGAACAAACATAGAGCGCTTAACCAATTGGTAAGTCCAACCACCTGGACACGCGCCTAAATCTACGCCCCACATACCCGGAGCCAGACGTTCGTCCCACTCATCACGAGGGATGAATACGTGGAATGCTTCTTCTAGCTTCAATGTAGAACGGCTTGGCGCATCTGATGGGAATTTCAAACGAGGAATACCCATGAAGAACTGTGAGTTGTTAGTTGGGTAAGAGTAACCAACAAAACAGTGACCCGGCGCGATGAAGCATAAATGAAGCACTGGCTTCTTAGCGTTGTCTTTCGCTGTCATCAGCCCTTTACCGCGCATTGCCTGACGCATTGGCACAGTAAACTTACGGCAGAACTTCAAAAGCTCTTTCGCTTCATTAGTGTCTGGTGTTTCAATACGGATATCGCCACAACGTGGGAAACCTTCTTTCTCAGAAAGCGCCTCAAGAATTGGAGAAATACGATCATCAGTCGGCAGATCTTTGATTTCAACCGCTACCGCGATCATTTGACGAGCAAAGATCAACGATTGGAAGTCGATCTCTTTTACCAGTTTATCGGCTTCGCCTGCTTGATAACATTCAAACAATACAAAGCCTGTATTGTTCTTTAAGCGAGGAAAACCAAACACTTCCAGTTGTGTTGCCTTGTCTTGAATTTCGCCAGCACATTCTTTTTCAAAACCAGAGCGACAATAAAGTAGTACGTGTTTCACTGAGTTACCTCTTTTATATTCAAAGCAGCGAAGGAGAAGACTCCCCAACCAATGATAAATAGTAGACCACCAAACGGTGTTATAGGGCCAAACCATTTTATTCCTGTCAGTGCTAAGCCATAAAGGCTGCCACTAAAACAAAGGATGCCGATGATAAAGCAAATTGCCGCAATGAAAAAATATTTTTGTGATTTAGCGCCAAGTTTCATCTGCAGCAGTGCACCACACGCCAATATTGCTAGTGTATGGATAAACTGGTACTGAACACCTGTCTCAAACACGCCTAGCAGATACTCTGGCAAGACAGCTTTTAACCCGTGAGCGGCGAAGGCACCTAGCATTACGGCTATTGCGCCAGAGATACCTGCAAAAGTGAGTAAATACTTACTTCTCATTAAGCACCTCTTTGATAAACGCCGATAGTTTCTCAACGGTTAACGCTATGTTCTGCTGTTCGGTGTAGCCAGAGCTCTTACGAGGCTTAAAGCTGTGATCGCCATCAGGAATAAACTCAACACGAATCGAATCCGACAGGTCGAAATCAGCAAACTCTTCTCGCTTACCAAAGGTATCACGTTCACCCTGCAGAATAAGACACGGCTTTGCTAACTCAGCCAAGTGCTCACCTTTGTATTTCTCTGGTTTGCCTGGCGGATGGAAAGGAAAGCCTAAACAGGCCATTGCAGCCACCTTATCAACTTCAGACAAATGGCTCGCCATACGTCCTCCCATCGACTTACCGCCAATCACAAGCTTATCGGCATCTACCTGTCCGATAATATCTTGGTAAGCTTCGAGCAGTTTAGGGGCTCGATCAGGTGGTCGACGCTTACCATCTTCAGCACGTTTGATCATGTAAGGGAAATTAAAACGAATCACTCGTATCCCTTTAAAGGCTAACCCTTTGGCTACCGACTGCATGAACTCATGATCCATGCCTGCGCCAGCACCATGGGCAAAGATAAAGGTGATCGGATTGTCTTCACCATCAATGATGAGGTTATTCATCAAGTAAGTCCTCTTGTTCACTTTGCGCTTTCGCTAGCATCCAATCACGGAAGGTGGCGATACGACCCATGTCGGCTTGTTTCTCATGACACACCACATAGAAGGCGTTCTTACTCACCAACACTTCATCAAAAGGGGCAATCAAACGACCCGCTTCGATTTCAGGCTGCGCCAACACGTTGTTACCTAGAGCAATGCCTTGGCCGTGAGCCGCTGCCTGCAGCACCATGGTTGAGTGACTGAAGATAGGGCCATGATTAACGTTTACCCCATCAATACCATTTTGCTTAGCAAACTGTTTCCAATCCTTTCGAGATGTATCATGCAGTAGCGTATGACATGCCAAATCACTGAGAGATTCTAAAGGTTTAGCTCCTAGCAGCACGGAAGGTGAGCAAAGAGGAATTAAGTATTCTTGGTAAAGTTTATCGGCTCTGAGCCCCGACCAATTCCCTCGGCCATAGTAAATAGCCACGTCTACATCATCGGTCAACGAGCCTTCATCCATATCAACGGCTTTGATTCTTACATCAATATCAGGTTCTTGCTGATTAAAGTCAGCGAGCCTTGGTACCAACCATTGAATAGCAAAACTCGGCGGCAAACTGATGGTCAATGCGCCCTTCTCACTTCGCTCAAGCACTTTGTCTGTCGCTTCTGCCAGTGATGTGAAAATATCTTTGATATCCAAGAAGTAGCTTTGACCTTCTTCAGTCAGCAGCAAAGAGCGGTTTCTTCGACGAAACAGCTTCAAAGATAAGAATTCTTCAAGCGCTTTGATCTGATGACTGACCGCGGCTTGAGTAACAAACAACTCTTCTGCGGCACGCGTAAAACTCAAGTGTCGAGCCGCGGCTTCAAACACTCTTAGCGAGTTTAATGGGGGTAATCGACGAGACATAGTTACTCTCTAAATAAGCATTAGTTTTTTTTATCTGAAACATTATAATTTGTCCATTGCCTAGCGGCCAGAGAAATTCTATATTTCATCCCGCAGCAGCTAGCCTGAACGGCTTGATTCTCTCTAGAATCAATTGGTTTAGCTCCTGCGATGTTGTGTTTGCAAACTCGTTCTTTTCGAGTTGGGTAGAGTTCTACCAAATGTTTTGTTGCAGTTCTATACTGAAACGAGGCATGTACTTCCTGTATTTATTTTGACCTGTCTGTCAAATTTGTTTACACCGCCTTATGGGCGGTGTTTTTTTATGTGCAAAGAAAAGTAACAATAAGTTTATCAATAGCTGTGCTAATTAATCTTTATTATTTTTCATCGCTAATCACAGAATCAGACACCCACTCAAATAAACAACTGAACACATACAAATAGCACCATTGAGTTGCACTAAAAAGTAACAGAATACTTCAAGATACTCACACTTCTTCAGTACTTATAGACCCGTTTAGAGCTCACCAGTTCTATCAATCAAAAATTTCAAAGCTGAGCATGACGATAGCACGTCCAAACGCATGCCTCTTTCTACTGTCAATCCTTCATCATAGACAATAAAAAAGCCGCTTACTTTTCAGTATGCGGCTTTGCAAAATTATTAACGGTTGGTCAACACACCACTATGGGCGGTAAACCTTAACGTTGTGGAAGCCTTGCTCTTGCAAGTAAAGCGCTTGCAGACGACTCATGACACCACGGTCACAGTACAACAAGTACTCTTTCGATTGGTCTAGGTCACCAAACTGAGTGGAAAGCTTGAAGAACGGGATGTGTTTGATTTCAACACCATCGATCTCTAGCGGGCTTTCATCTTCTTCGTCTGGGCTACGGATATCAAGAACGACAGCGTGCTCAGCAACGGCTTGAACTTGCTCCACTTCTGGTGCCTGTTCTTGGCTCTCTTTCTCGATATCACGGATATCCATAATACGAGCATTCTCGATCACTTGCTCTAGCACTTCGAAGTTAAACTTAGCTTCTTCCGCTTCTAGTTTGCCTTTCTTCGCTTTCACGGTTGGCTTCTTAGAGATAACACCACAATACTCAGGCATTACTTTAGCGAAGTCTTCAGTACCAATCTTGCGAGACAGGTCGATGATATCTTCTTTGTCCCAGTTGATCAGTGGACGAAGGATCAAAGTGTCCGTCACGTTGTCGATATGACGCAGGTTAGTTAGCGTTTGGCTAGAAACCTGACCAAGAGCTTCACCCGTTACTAGTGCTTCGATACCGAAACGCTCTGCAACCATACCACCAGCACGCATGAACATACGCTTAAGAACAACGCCCATTTGGCCGTCTTCAACGTTCTCAAGGATCTCTGCAACTACAGGTTCAAAATCAATAGAGATGAACTTCACCTTTGCAGATGAACCGTATTTATCCCATAGATAGTGAGAAACTTGCTTAACACCAATCTCGTGAGCAGGGCCACCAAGATTGAAGAAGCAGTAATGCACTTTAGAACCACGTTTGATGTGTAAGTAGCTTGAAACACCAGAATCAAAGCCACCAGAGATCAAGCTAAGCAGATCTTCTTGAGTACCAAGAGGGAAACCACCTAGGCCTTTATGACGTTCAATAACTTGGTTTAGCTTATCGTTCTCGACTTCAACTTTAACGGTAATATCTGGATTTTTCAGTTTTACTTTTGCTGATTCAACCGCTTGGTTTAGACCGCCGCCTACGTAGCGTTCTAGCTCGATAGAAGTAAAGTCATGCTTACCACGACGCTTAGCACGTACAGAGAAAGTCTTACCTTCAATAAGAGCACCGCTACGCTCAAGAACTTGCTCGTAAATATTGTGCAGGTCTTTAAATTCTGATTGCTGAACTTCAAGGGAGTGATGAATACCCGGAGTTTGCGTCAATACTTCAAGTGTTTCTTTAAAGTATTTGTCGCTCTCAGACGTCACTTCGATATGGTCACGGCGGTTGAAGACAGCCACAGACTCAGTACGACGCTGAAGAATAGTACGAATATTACGTTCTAGAATCTTTGTGAAGCGCTTACGCACCGATTCACTTTTTACAAAAATTTCCGGGTGGGGCTTAACAATAAATTTCATAGTACTTTCACGCCAATAAGGTTCACAATTTTAATAGGTTCATCACCACGTAAAAGGTCATTTCACATAGTTATTGAAGCAATAATAGATCAATATTAAATCTAAGGGCGCGAATTATACATGAGAAAATCAAACAAGGAAAAGAGTGCGTGCTTTGGTGCCATTAATAAACTCACCTTAGTGACAAACTATCGTCTCGATTTCATCCAAGCTCATTTATCCATATCTTCTCTTACTAGCTTGGTACAAACCCTTTTGTGTATCACACAAAGAAAAAGCCCAATCTACGACAGATTGAGCTTTGGGGTGCATATTCTTGGTAAATACTATTCAGTGATTACTGGGACTTCTTCACTGTAAAGCGGTTCGCCCTGCATAATACTGATTTCAACACGACGGTTTAAGCTACGTTGCCATTCAGTATCGTTCGGCTCTACTGGCTCAGTATCAGCCATACCACGCACTCTTAAGCGTTGATGAGAGAAACCACGGACCTTTTCCATCTCTTGAGCCACAGACACCGCACGCTGCGATGATAAGTCCCAATTAGAGCGATAAAGCTCAGAATCAAGACGTTGATTATCAGTATGCCCAGAGATTCGGACAATGCCTGGAACATCTTTCACTAACTCGGCAACCTGTCTAACCAAAGGTCGGAACTTAGGCTGTAGGAAAGCGGATCCTGATGGGAATGCGCCTTTTTCACGAATTCGAATCACAATCTGTTGGCCAAGGTTTTCCACCTCAATCGCGCCTTGGTCGATCTCTCGCTCCAATGCCTTCTTGATGCTTTCCATCAAGGTTTCCATCTCTTGAGACTGTTCTTGAGCTTGCTGTTGCTGCTGATCTGATTCTGAGTTTTGGTTGTTGTGCGCAGAAACCTCTGCTGATTTACCACCCGTCATCTTGCCCTGATCACGCATTGTACCGCCAGCACGCTCAGATTCCCCTTCATGAAACTCTAGAGTTTGCTGCGTAATATCAATGGTTTGCTGCATGATTACATCAATAGGCGTTGGCTCTGGACGACCAGGACGAAACTCCTGCGCAATAATGCTGGTACCTTTAGGAATGTCTTTTACTTCCAAGCGGTTTTGTACACCAAACGCGAATTTCATTGAGCCTGCGATCTGTTTAAATTTCAGTACGTCCATCTCAGAGAATGAAAGGAGCAGTACAAAGAAACACATCAACAATGACATCAAGTCAGCAAATGTTCCCATCCATTGGGGCAAACCCGGAGGGGGACATTTACATGGATTTTCTTCATCCATTTTTATTCCCCTTAAGCCATTTCACCATCAATCGTACGTTTACCTTCGTTAAGGTAACTCTTCAGGTAACCGTCAATAACTCGTGGGTTTTGACCATCTTGAATCGCGAGTACGCCATCCATCACTAAACGACGATTCAGTGTCTCTTGGTCACGACGTAGAGCAAGTTTGTCCGCGATAGGGAAGAACACCATGTTCGAAAGAATTGCACCATATAGAGTGGTTAAAAGTGCAACCGCCATCGCCGGCCCGATCGCTTTTGGATCATCCATGTTCGAAAGCATGGCAACCAAACCAACCAAGGTACCAATCATACCCATTGCGGGTGCAACATCACCAAAAGCTGTAAATACTTTAGCGCCCTGTTCGTGACGTTCTGTGGTTAACGCGATGTCTTTTTGCAGTGCTGCACGCACTACATCACCATCATGGCCATCAACCAATAGGTCGATACCCTTTTGCATGAAACTGTTGCTGATTTCCATCTCTTCAAGTGCTAAGAAACCGCCTTTACGCGCGGCATCTGCCATCTCTACGACTTTAGCAATAAGATCTTCTGGCTCATCGGCTTTAAACATAAATGCTTTACCGGCAATTTTTGCCGCACCAAAGAACTGTCCCATGGTGAATTTCATTAGAACAACAAACGTTGAACCACCAATCACGATCAAAACGGATGTCGTGTCATAGAACATCCCGAGGCTTCCACCTAGGATCATTGCCATAATTACGAAGGCAAATCCACCAATCAAACCTATTAGGGTTGCTAAATCCACTGAGCACTCCTCATGCTTTTTTACAGTTCTACGTCGACGATAATATTCTTATCGGCAAGACTATAAGATCTTTTAGTTAATTCTTCGTCTAAGTATCACACTTTTCGTTTTTGAATCACAACTATTGGCTTACTTTGGCCTTATCCAAAGCGTATAAACTCGATAAAGCCACGGTTAATCAATCAAAGTAAATTCAAGCGCCTTAAAAACGAACTTTCTAGCAAAAATTCTTGGTTACATTTGACCATCTCAGCGGCCTAGGGTAACGTTCGTTCATCTTTCCAAACGCAGATTTATTATGGCTACTAAGAAACCTGAAAATATGAGCTTTGAAGCGGCTATCGAAGAGCTTGATGGCTTGGTTGATCAACTAGAAAATGGTGATCTAGCTTTAGATGATGCGCTGAAAAAGTTCGAACGAGGTATCTCCCTCGCTCGTGCTGGTCAAAGTAAACTAAACGACGCTGAACAGCGTGTTAGCATCCTGCTGCAAAATGATGAAAATGCAGAACTGAGTGACTTTAACCCACAACCTGAATAACAAATTGTATGAGATCCCCTATGATCGAGACGTTATTGTCTTATCAAGCACGTAATAACGAGCAACTTAACCTTTGGCTTGATCGCCTGCCACACCAAAATCAGAATCTCATTAACGCGATGCGTTATGGGTTACTTTTAGGCGGCAAACGCGCACGTCCGTTTCTTGTCTACATTACAGGGGAAATGCTCGGTTGCACCGCGGAAGAACTCGACACTCCAGCTTCAGCAATCGAATGTATTCATGCCTATTCTCTGATTCACGACGACCTTCCAGCAATGGACGACGACGAATTGCGTCGTGGCCATCAGACTTGTCACATCAAATACGATGAAGCAACGGCAATTTTAACTGGCGATGCACTACAAACTCTCGCGTTTACTATACTTGCGGAAGGCACATTAAGTGCTGACGGGGAAAGCAATCGCGTTCGAATGATTCAACGCCTAGCAGAAGCGTCTGGTGCACAAGGTATGTGTATTGGACAAGCACTTGATATTGAAGCTGAAAACCGCTCTGTCACGCTAGAGGAGTTAGAAGAAGTTCACCGTAACAAGACTGGCGCTCTAATGAAGAGTGCGATTCGTTTAGGTGCTCTGTCTGCTGGCGAAAAAGCGTTTGAAGTGATGCCTCAATTAGACAAGTACGCCGATGCCATTGGATTAGCATTCCAGGTTCAGGATGATATTTTAGATATCACTAGTGATACTGAAACTTTGGGTAAGCCACAGGGTTCTGACCAAGAATTGAACAAAAGCACCTACCCTTCTTTGTTAGGTTTAGAGGGCGCTCAAGAAAAAGCGCAAACTCTGCTACAGGAAGCGCTTCAAGCTTTGGCTGCAATCCCATACAATACCCAGTTACTCGAAGAGTTCGCCCGATACGTCATCGAGCGCAAGAACTAAGACAATAAGCGCGCATTACCTATGACTCTTGATATATCCAAGTACCCAACTCTTGCTTTGGCTGATAAGCCAGAGGATTTGCGTCTACTTCCAAAAGAGACGCTTACACAGCTTTGTGATGAATTACGCACCTATCTTCTAAACTCAGTGAGCCAGTCAAGTGGCCACTTAGCATCGGGCTTAGGTACGGTAGAGCTAACCGTTGCTCTGCACTACGTGTACAACACGCCTTTTGACCAGTTGGTTTGGGATGTTGGTCACCAAGCCTACCCGCACAAGATCCTTACAGGTCGTCGTGACCGCTTATCGACTATCCGTCAAAAAGATGGACTGCATCCATTCCCATGGCGTCAAGAGAGCGAATACGACACGCTTTCTGTTGGTCACTCTTCAACATCGATCAGCGCCGGGCTTGGTATGGCGATCAGTGCGAAGAAAGAAGGCAAGAATCGTAAAGTCGTCAGTGTGATTGGTGATGGCGCGATTACTGCGGGTATGGCCTTCGAAGCGATGAACCACGCGGGCGATATTCATAATGACATGCTGGTTATCCTTAACGATAACGAGATGTCGATCTCTGAAAACGTCGGTGCTCTGAACAACCATCTAGCTCAAGTTCTTTCTGGCAGTCTTTACACGTCAATTCGTGAGGGCGGCAAGAAAGTGCTATCGGGCGTTCCGCCGATTAAAGAGCTCGTTCGTCGTACAGAAGAACATCTAAAAGGCATGGTTGTCCCTGGCACCATGTTTGAAGAGTTAGGCTTTAACTACATTGGTCCGATTGACGGTCACGATGTGAATGAGCTGATTAAAACGCTTAAAAATATGAGAGACCTAAAAGGCCCTCAGTTCCTGCATATCATGACCAAGAAAGGCAAAGGCTACGAGCCTGCAGAGAAAGATCCAATCGGTTACCACGGCGTACCGAAATTCGATCCCGCACACTCAAGTCTGCCTAAGAGCACCAGCTCTAAACCAACTTTCTCTAAGATTTTTGGCGACTTCCTGTGTGATATGGCCGCGCAAGATCCTAAGCTGATGGCAATTACGCCAGCAATGCGTGAAGGTTCTGGCATGGTACGTTTCTCGAAAGAGTACCCAGAGCAATACTTCGATGTAGCGATTGCTGAGCAGCACGCAGTGACACTAGCAACTGGTATGGCGATTGCGGGTGATAAGCCGATTGTGGCTATCTACTCGACGTTCTTACAACGTGGCTACGATCAACTGATCCACGATGTCGCTATCATGGATCTACCGGTTATGTTCGCTATTGACCGTGCAGGTCTTGTTGGCGCCGATGGTCAAACACACCAAGGTGCGTTCGACTTAAGCTTTATGCGTTGTATTCCAAACATGGTGATCATGGCACCAAGCGACGAAAACGAATGTCGCCAAATGCTTTACACTGGTCACCAGCACACAGGTCCAAGTGCCGTTCGTTATCCTCGTGGTAATGGTATGGGCACCGAGATTCAAAGTGAGTTTACTGCGCTAGAGATTGGTAAAGGTCGTATCGTTCGCGAAAGCAAAAAAGCAAAAGATGGCTCGAAAGTCGCTATCCTAAGCTTCGGTACTTTCCTTGAGAGTGCACTTCAAACCGCAGACGCTATCGATGCGACAGTGGCTGATATGCGCTTTGTGAAGCCACTCGATGAAGCTTTGATCAAACAACTTGCTGCAGACTACGATGTACTTGTTACTATCGAAGAAAACGCAATAGCAGGTGGTGCGGGCGCGGGTGTGATTGAATTCTTGATGCAAGAGAAACTACTGATGCCAGTATTGAATCTTGGCCTCCCAGACAAGTTTATTGCTCAAGGTACTCAAGGCGAACTGCATGAAGAGCTTGGCTTAGATGCTAAAGGCATAGAGAACTCTATCTCTGATTACCTTGTTAAATAGCTTTCACAAGCAAACGGTATAAGCAACAAATCAAAAAAGGTTGGCCCTAGGGTCAACCTTTTTAGTATCCGAGACTTAGCTTAATATGCTTGCAACTAAGTCTTAATCCTTTAGCTAACTTAAACTAACCAGCCCGCGAAATGTGCCACTGCGTACAAGGCAACAGCCGCCATAATACCTGCCACAATATCATCAATCATGATACCTAAGCCGCCGTGTACTCGTTTATCTAGCCAGCCAATAGGCCAAGGCTTCACCATATCGAAAAAGCGAAATAGGACAAAACCAGTGAATAACCATTTCCAGTCATCCGTAGGGATATTCAATAAAGGCACTAGACCCATGGTGATCCAAAAGCCCGCAAACTCATCCCATACGATAGAGCCATGGTCGTGTACACCCATATCATCAGATGTCACCTGGCAGATCTTGATACCGATAATACAACTAACAACCACTACTGCGACATAAGCAGGAAACGGTAACTGAACCAGCAATAGATAAAATGGAATCGACGCAAGCGTGCCCATTGTGCCTGGAATAATCGGCGATAAGCCACTGCCAAAACCCGTAGCCAATAAGTGCCAAGGATTTTTAAGAGAAATAAGAGAAAGTGGATTTGTCATCAATTAACCTTAAAGTGATCGTAACCAGTTAAGTTCCAGCTTAGTGGTTCACCATTATTGTGTAATTCAAAATATTCTACAGGTCTTATCTGGCCAATGCAGGTGACTTTTGTACCTGTGTGCGACAAAGCACTTTCCAATGAACCTTTATTCTCTTCCGGCACGGTAAAGCAGAGTTCGTACTCTTCACCACTGGTCAACGCATACTGCTGTGCAGAAGCGGTATCAGAAGAGAATTGAAGTAATTCAGCAGAGATTGGTAACGCACTCACATCAATGCTTGCACCGACCTGAGAACGCTTAAGGATGTGTTTTAAATCGGCAATAACGCCATCAGAGATATCAATAGCCGATGAAGCTAGGTTCACGAGCGCCTGCCCCGCCAATACTCGTGGAGAGCTGATGTAGTGCCTCTCTTCTAGCTCAAGTGCATAAGGCTTAGCTTTGTTCTGTTCTGGGTCTAATATCACCTCTAGCCCAGCTTTGCTGTCACCTAAGTTACCCGTTACGTAAATCCAGTCCCCCACTTTCGCGCCATCTCTGCGTAGTGCTCGGCCTTCTGGCACAAAGCCCTGTACAGTCAGCGTTAAACTCAGCGGCCCTTTGGTCGTGTCACCACCAATAAGTTGAATACCAAAATAGTCTGCAAGTTTGAAGAAGGAATCACAGAAGGGAGCAAGCCATTCTTCATCGATTTCTGGCATGGTTAACGCAAATGAAACCCAGGCAGGCGTCGCACCCATCGCCGCAAGGTCGCTAATGTTCGAAGCCAACGCCTTGTGTGCTACCCATGCCGGATTCGCCTCTGTTAAGAAGTGAGTGCCCGCAACTAAAGTATCCGTACTAATCGCTATCTGAACATTACTTGGCGCTTTGACCAAAGCACAGTCATCGCCAGCAGCCAGATGTACGTCTTTACGTTGTGGTTGTCGATTTACGAAATATTTTTCAATCAGGTTAAATTCGCCAGACATCACATGCCCTATCTTTAGTCTTCATACAAATCACCGTAATTATTGGTATTACGATAATTTAGTTACAAAAAAGGCCAGCATGAAAGCTGACCTTTAGATTCAATATACGAACGTCTTATTTCTTACGAACGTGCGGTGCAGCTTTATCAAGCACACCGTTAACAAACTTATGGCTGTCTTCTGCTGCGAATACTTTCGCAAGCTCGATAGCTTCGTTGATAACCACTTTGTATGGTACATCTTCGCGACGAGTCATCTCGTACATAGCTAAACGTAGAAGCGCTAGTTCCATCAAATCCAGATCTTGCATAGGGCGAGATACGAATGGACGAAGCTTGCTATCAAGTTCCATGTGGCTAAGAGCAACACCAGTTAGTAGGTCGCGGAAGTATGCAACGTCTGTTTCTGGCATAGCTAGAGCAGGTTCTGCGGCATGATGCTCTTCTTCATCATACTTACCACCAGATAAGAACTGTTCTTCAACGGTAGCAATATTTTCTTTAGTAATTTGCCAAGAATAAATTGCTTGTAGAGCAAATTGACGTGCGTTACGACGTGCGGCTGGTTTCACACTGGCCCCCATTAGGAATCGATTTCAGAAAGAACGTTGATCATCTCAAGTGCGCTAAGTGCGGCTTCTGCACCCTTATTACCAGCCTTGGTTCCTGCGCGTTCAATAGCTTGATCGATCGTATCAACAGTAAGAACACCAAACGCTACTGGAAGAGAAAATTCCAGAGACACTTGTGCCAAACCTTTATTACATTCACTACAAACATAGTCAAAGTGAGGTGTACCGCCACGGATTACTGTACCAAGAGATACAATCGCATCGAACTTACCTGTTTTTGCAACGCGTTGCGCTACAAGTGGAAGTTCTACTGCACCAGGGCAACGAACAACAGTGATGTTGTCTTCGCTTACTTGTCCATGACGCTTTAAAGTATCGATTGCACCAGAAAGTAAACTTTCGTTAATAAAACTGTTGAAACGAGCAATAACGATAGCAATTTTTGCATTTGGCGCTGGGAAGCCACCCTCGATCACTTTCATAAGCCTTCCTTTAACTATTTTCATCAAGTGAGAATCGCCGGATTCTAGCACAAAACTGTGAGCAATATCTAATGCTAATTTAGAAGAACAGACACCGGAGATGTAAAGATGATAACGCAGCGCTGCTGCCAACCATATTGGAGCAGCAAGTAGCCAAACTTGTGTATTCGACACGTTTTGAATCGGGCTTGGCTACTTTGCTCTTTTATCGAAATTAACCTCTAAAAGAGCCACTGAAATCATCGGTAAATTATGTCGCTATAAACGGACAGACGTCATCTTACTCGCAAACGTATTCAACAACGTTAAGGCCAAAACCACCCAATGCGTGGTAACGCTTAGTGCTTGAAGACAACAAACGCATATCATGAACACCTAGGTCTTGTAGAATCTGAGAACCCACACCAACACGACGAGAAGTACCCTGCTTCTTAGCCATGGTTGGCTGCTCGTTCTTATCTTGCGCTTCGAATGTCTTCACTTTGTGAATCAAAGAATCAGAAGACTCTTCGTTGCCCAGAATAACCAGCACACCGCCTTCATCGCCAATGCGCTTCATCGCTTTATCTAGCGACCAGCTGCGCTCGGTACCACGGTCTGAATGAAGCAGATCGGTAAACGTGTCATGCAGGTGAACACGCACCAAAGGAGCACCTTCGGTTAAGCTGCCTTTTTGCATTGCATAGTGGATCTGGTTATCAATCGTGTCACGGTAAGTCACAAGCTCGAAATCACCAAACTCTGTTGGCAAATGACATTGTGCAACGCGCTCAATCGTTGTTTCTGTGTTGTTACGGTATTCGATCAAGTCAGCAATGGTGCCTAGCTTGATGTCATGCTTTTCTGCGAACACTTCAAGATCAGGGCGACGTGCCATGGTGCCATCGTCATTTAGGATCTCAACGATAACAGACGCTGGCTCACAGCCTGCTAACCGAGCTAAGTCACAACCTGCTTCACTATGGCCTGCGCGCGTTAGAACACCACCTTCTTGAGCAGTCAGAGGGAATATATGGCCAGGTTGAACTAAGTCAGCCGCTTTTGCGTCTTTTGCCACAGCAGCTTGAACGGTAACAGCGCGGTCTGATGCAGAAATACCAGTTGTTACGCCCTCTGCCGCTTCAATCGAAACCGTAAAGTTAGTAGTGTATTGAGCGTTGTTGTCTTGGACCATAGGCGCTAAACCCATGCGGTTTGAACGCTCTTTGGTCAGTGTTAAACAGATTAAGCCACGGCCATACATCGCCATGAAGTTAATCGCTTCTGGCGTAACATGTTCAGCTGCCATGATCAGATCGCCTTCATTTTCGCGATCTTCATCATCCATCAGGATAACCATTTTCCCTAGGCGAATGTCTTCAATAATTTCTTGAGGAGTACTAATTGGCATTGTTCTATATCCTTTGAAATGGTTCTGCTTCCTAGAACCGACACTATTTAAACCTGATGATATTGCTGCGCTTTTACAAAGTACTCTTTAGCAAGCTTTGTACAAACGGTTAAGCAAAACCATTCTGCTGTAAGAATTCCATTGTTAATCGAGATTCAGGCTCAGACTCTTGCTGCTGGCCTTGCAGTAAACGCTCCATATAGCGCGCTAATACATCGACTTCTAGATTCACTTTGCGACCAACATTGAATTGATCTATGGTCGTTTCTGAAGAGGTATGAGGAACGATAGTCAGCTTAAAGGCATTCTTGCGTAAATCATTCACCGTCAAGCTAATACCATCAACGGTGACTGAACCTTTTTGAGCTACGTACTTTGAGATCTCTGCTGGCATTTCAACCCAGAACTCAATCGCACGACCGACTTGGTTACGCTCAACAATCTCACCCACGCCATCAACGTGACCCGATACGATATGACCACCGAAACGCGTGGTCGGTAACATTGCTTTTTCTAGGTTTACCTTGTCGCCAGCTTGGTAATCGACAAAACCCGTTTTTTTCAGGGTCTCAAGCGAAAGGTCTGCACTGTAGCTGTGATCGTTATACTCAACAACCGTCAAACAAACACCATTGGTCGCGATACTGTCGCCTAACTTAACGTCAGCCATATCAAGATTACCAACATTAACCGTTACGGTGATGTCTTCTCCGCGGGGAGTGATTGCACTCAATGTACCTACGGCTTCTACAATTCCTGTAAACATTTTAAAACTCTTTTTGTTGTCAACGACATGTATTTGGTTAGCAGAACTATTTCCACTATGGTTTCGTTATTATTTGTTTCGCGATAATAGGTTTCGCGACGATGCGAATATCCACACCAACCTGTCGAACATCTTTAATTTCTAGGTCAATCACATCAGACATTGAAGTGAGTCCTAATGCGCCCATCAAACCTCGTCCGTCACTGCCCATTAGTTTAGGTGCTAAATAAAGGATTAGCTCATCCACTAGCTGCGCTTCAATCAAGCTTTTTGCCAAGGTAGCGCCCGCTTCGACCCAAATATGATCAATATGGTTCGCTGGCAATTGACGCATTAGATCGTGTAAATCGAGCTGACCTGCATCTGTGGTTTCGACTTCAATATCAGCAGAGGTTTCAGCGACTCTCAATACCGATGTTGGAGTTTGGAATAACTTGAGCTCAGGATACAGTTGATTTTGGCGATCAAGAATTACGCGAATTGGCTGACGCAACTCGTCTTCAACGTAATTTGTTTTGGTACTGCTTGGCAACTCTGCCCAACGAACATTCAGCGACGCGTTGTCTTCAATCACCGTTTGGCTGGTTGATAGCACCGCGCCTGATTTTGCTCGAAAGTTCTGAACATCACGAAGCGCTTCTGGCGATGTGATCCATTGGCTTTGACCATTTTCCAATGCCGTTTGTCCATCAAGGCTAGCGGCCATCTTTAACTGAACAAATGGCATGCCCGTTTGCATACGCTTAATAAATGCAGGATTTAAATCGAGAGCATCTTGCTCTAACAAGCCGATTTCAACCTCAATACCTGCGTCGCGTAGCATCTTGATACCACGGCCTGCGACTTTAGGGTTTGGGTCCTGCATGGCACAAATCACTTTTGAAACTTGAGCCTTAATCAAACCTTCAGCACAAGGCGGCGTTCTACCGTAATGAGAACAAGGTTCAAGTGTGACATAAGCGATCGCACCTTTTGCCTTATCACCCGCCATTCTCATAGCGTGTACTTCGGCATGAGCTTCGCCAGCTTTGGCATGGAAACCTTCGCCAACGATCTGGCCATCGGTTTGCACGATGACACAACCCACATTAGGGTTTGGCGCAGTAGTGTAAATGCCGCGTTTGGCTAACTTAATAGCACGCGACATCATTTGAAAATCTAGGGGAGTAAAATTAGACATGATTGAGGGGTTAGTCCTCTAATTTAGCGATTTCTTCGCCAAACTCTCGGATGTCTTCAAAGCTGCGGTAAACAGAGGCAAAACGAATGTACGCCACTTTGTCCAATTCTTTCAATTGGCCCATCACAAGGTTACCAATCATCTCGCTTGGTACTTCACGCTCACCAGTCGCACGGAGTTGTGACTTAATCGTGCTGATCGCAAGTTCAATCGCATCAGCACTCACTGGGCGTTTTTCTAGGGCGCGCTGCACACCACCGACCATTTTATCTTCATTAAATGGTTCGCGGTTTCCATTCGACTTTATGACTTTAGGCATCACAAGTTCTGCCGATTCGAAAGTCGTAAAACGTTCACTACATGCAAGGCATTGACGGCGACGACGAACCTGATGGCCATCGGCTACCAGTCTTGAATCGATTACTTTAGTGTCGTTCTCTGAACAAAAAGGACAATGCATATCACCTCCAAATAATTGAATATCAGTGTAACGGAATTGCCAAACGTTAGGAAAGAAAAAGGGCCAATTAAGGCCCTTTTGTGTGGTAATTCATTGATTATTGCTACTCGATCGCCATTTCAAAAATGAGCTGAGGAGTAAAATTAACGACCAGCGTTAACCGCGAACTAAATAGTTCGCTTTACCTACCCACTTGTAGCTTGTCAGCTCTTCTAAACCCATTGGGCCGCGAGCATGCAGCTTTTGAGTAGACACAGCAACTTCTGCACCCAAACCAAACTGTGCGCCATCAGTAAAACGTGTTGATGCATTCACATAGACTGCAGCTGAACCGACTGAATTAATAAAGCGTTCTGAGCTCTCTAGACTGTTAGTCATGATCGCATCTGAATGACTCGCGTTGTGTACACGCATGTGGTCAATCGCTTCTGCCACATCCGCTACCACTTTCACGCCGAGCGTGTAGCTTAGCCATTCAGTGTCAAAGTCGCCTTCAACCGCATCACGTTGGTCTTCAAAACCCGCTAGCAGCGATTTTGCACTGGTATCAGCAACTAAGGTTACCTTGCCGGCTAAACGCTGTTTCAGCTTAGTTAGGAAAGCTTCAGCAACCGCTTCATGCACTAGCAGTGTATCTAACGAGTTACACGCCGATGGACGTTGAACTTTCGAGTTTTCAACCACATCGACAGATTTCTCAAGATCAGCGCTTTCATCAACGAAGATATGGCTGATACCAAAGCCGCCGATGATTACTGGGATGGTGCTGTTCTCTTTACACATCTTGTGCAGACCAGCGCCGCCACGAGGAATGATCATATCCACGTAGTCGTCCAGTTTAAGCAGTTGAGAAACGAGTTCACGATCAGGCTTCTCGATGTACTGAACAGAAGCGGCTGGAAGCTCCGCTTTCTCTAATGCAGACTGGATAACCTTAACCAGTTCCATGTTCGAGAAGAACGTCTCTTTACCACCACGTAGAATGCTTGCGTTACCTGTCTTCAGACACAGAGCTGCAATATCGATGGTTACGTTCGGACGCGCTTCATAGATAACACCCACCACACCAAGTGGCACGCGGCGGCGAGACAGTGACATACCGTTTTCTAGTACTTTGCTGTCAATTTCGCTGCCAACTGGGTCATTCAGGCTAATCACGTTACGAACATCGTTAGCGATACCGGTTAAGCGCTCTTCGTTAAGAAGTAGACGATCAAGCAGTGCGTCAGTTAAACCCGCTTCGCGACCTAATTCGATGTCTTTCGCGTTCGCTTCTAAAATCGTTGTTGCGTTTGCTTCTAGCTCATCAGCGATAATCGCCAATGCTTTATTCTTTTGCGCCGTAGATGCGGTCGCTAGGTGGAAAGCAGCGTCTTTTGCTGCGATACCCATGTTAGTTAAATCCACGTTTAACTCTCCCTAAATTCTGTCTGTCTTTGGATGCAAAAAGGTGATTCGCCTTCTCATCACGAGCTATTCTTGGATTACAACAAGGTCGTCACGGTGAATGACTTCTGACCCGTAATCGTAGCCAAGGATGTCGCCAATATCTTTACTGTGCTTGCCTGCAATTTTTGCTAGGTCTTGGCTTGAATAACTGGCGATACCACGCGCAATTACTTTGCCTTTACTGTCTGTGACTTGGGTAACTTCACCACGAGAAAATTCGCCTTTAACTCGAATAACTCCTTTCGCCAACAAGCTGCTGCCTTTAGTGTTGACTGCGTTTACTGCGCCGTCGTCGACCACAATGTCACCAGCTGAAGCAGGGCCCGCTAGAATCCAGCGTTTACGGTTTTCAAGCGCTTCCGCTAAAGGTAAGAAACGTGTGCCTTGTGGGTTGTCACTCAGTGAGTCAAACACCACATTTTCAGCACTGCCCGCAGCAATAATTACTTCGATGCCAGCGCGGCGAGCAATATCAGCCGCCTGCAGTTTTGTCGCCATGCCGCCAGTACCTAACGTAGTACCACTGCCGCCTGCGATCTTGCGCAGTGTGTCATCAATAGTTTTCACTTCTTTGATGAGCTCAGCATTTGGGTCTTTACGAGGGTCAGCCGTAAACAGGCCTTTTTGGTCCGTTAATAGCAAAAGCTTATCAGCACCACACAAAATACCCACTAAGGCCGACAAGTTATCATTGTCGCCCACTTTAATTTCGTTGGTGGCTACTGCGTCGTTTTCGTTTACTACCGGAATAATGTCGTGCTCAACAAGCGCATTGATCGTGTCACGTGCATTAAGAAAACGCTCGCGATCATCGAGATCAGCACGAGTCAGTAGCATCTGGCCAATTTTAAGGCCATAGATAGCAAACAAAGACTCCCAAACTTGAATCAACTGACTTTGCCCAACTGCCGCAAGCAATTGTTTGCTTGCCATCGAGTTGGGAAGTGCGGGGTAACCAAGGTGCTCACGTCCGGCTGCAATTGCGCCAGACGAAACCATAACCACAGAGTGGCCTTGTTTTTTTAATTCAGCACATTGACGAACCAGCTCAACCATATGAGCGCGGTCTAATGCCAATGTTCCACCAGTTAAGACACTGGTACCCAGTTTAACAACGACAGTTTTACGCTGTGTTGTTGTCCCGCTTTGATGATTTGTTGTCATGAAGTCTTTTATGGATAAAACAAATAAGAGGTGATGTTTTAGCAATCAAAAGGGGAATTCACAAGCAGAAAAGGTGCGAAATCGCACCTTTTTGCTTTATATAGAAGAGTAACCTTTAAAATCAGACGAATTCGACAGACTCTTCGTCTAACTGAACGCCGATTTCAAATTTCTTTTGAAGTTCATCAACCAGCTTTTGGTGAAAGGCTTCTTGAGTTCGAGAGACCTCAGCGATCGCCTTTTTAGGTAATGGCAAAGGATCCCAGTTACCATCGATGTTGTATTTACCCGTGTTGTACTTCGCCGAAAATCCTTCTTCCGACTTATCCAACTCCAACCACCAACCCCAAAACTCACGTTCTTCTGGCGATTTTTTATCGTTCACACACACAGACAAGCAATCAAAAATATAGTGGCCTTCTTCTGATTGCGGCTCCCTTAAGTAAGGGCCTATAGCCTTTAAAACATTTAACAAGCGATAATGCGTAGGTTGTTGTGTCACTTCTGACATATTGAATCTCCATTTCAATGTTAAGAATGACGTTACTCAGAATGTTATACGTAGAAACTACGCAATTGGATTTTATAAATTATTTCTGAGTATCAGGTACTTACTTTGTACACTTTTCATGCTTAACTAATTTAGGAGAAATGTCATCTAAATAATTCATCCTCAAGCCACTTTATCGCCAATTCGAGGGATTGCTCATAACCTTGTGTAATTGATTTAGCTTTGATTTTCTTCGCTTTACCGTAATCACTGTAAATAGCAACAAGTTGGTTATCCATTGGAGGTGATACTGGGTCGCCCTCTAACGCTAATGCCAAGATAGGCACACTGGTTTTACTGTTTGACAGCAAACCTTGTACCTTGAGTGACCACGCCATCAATTGCCCAGAAAGACTATTGATATCAACGGCCCCTTTACCAAGACGTGAAGCCAAAACATCTAAATGCATTTTAGGCATCTGTTTCAGTTTGTCGGCATGAACAAAGATATCGTGAATTGGCGCGCCTAAAGAGATACACGCTTTAAGCTTATGCTGCTCAAGGAAAGATAATCTCACCATCGCATTGCCACCAAAGCGGAAGCCAAACAAGCCAACCTTGTGGTGATCGACCCACGGGATATTAGGCAGTTCATTCAAGACAGCTTGGTGAAGACAAGATGAGTCTTCTGTTAACGGCCAATGTGCACTGTGCCCTATCGATGGCATGTCTACCGTTAGCATTGCAATGTTCTTTGGTGCTAAGTAATCCCTAAACAAACGCCACAT
Source organism: Vibrio sp. 10N.222.49.A3 (assembly GCF_041475145.1). NCBI lineage: Bacteria > Pseudomonadati > Pseudomonadota > Gammaproteobacteria > Vibrionales > Vibrionaceae > Vibrio > Vibrio sp. 10N.222.49.A3. Next base: position 83,607 of record NZ_JBFRVM010000075.1, on the reverse strand, counting down.
ATCGGTTTGCAAGCTATCTAGACCAGCGCTGACAATCACAACCGGTTGTGGTTTGTCTGTTTTGGTTAGATGCAAGTTCGCTTTGATCTTCTTGTTTTGGTATGGAATATCAATCTGTTTGACGATCAACTTCGTATGCTTAATTGCTTCAGAATAAGCTGCGTTGGCCAACACTTGAGCCTGAGCCGCCAAATTGTCGTTCTTGAGATGTGGGTAGCCAGCAATGCTGAAGCACAACGATGCTGAAAACAGCTCTTCAGCCATTTCTTCACCCTTCTTCTCGTTCGAGCGATTTTGATGCTGCATACCCAGTTTGGTCCATTCGTATGCCCAGTTACCACTTCGGTAACCCATGACCGTATCAAGCCACTCATCGGTTGTACGAGAGTTATCTGATGACGCGATGCGAGCCAATACCGCTTCTTGCTCAATGGGGTTAACGCCTTGCCATACCCACTGAAGACGTCTTAGGTTTCGGTACCATGATGAGTTTTGCTGTTCACGCTTCTCATCCAATAGCGCTTCAGAGCTTGGCATGTATTGTGTCAGCATTGAGGTCTCTTTAGCCTGCTTGTGCTTTACAAACAAGGTTTCCGAAAGGTTCGAGCTCGTTTCTTCTGATTCAGACATTGGGATACTTAATAAGAAATGGTTGTTACTAATCATATAAAAAAAATGACCCTATAAAGGGTCATTTCTCAAAAAACTAAGTTTACGCTTATTTTGACTTGCGATTTACCGGCTCAACGTAGCTTAGGCTAGTATCCCAAGGTTGCTCAATCCATGTGTCTTGAGCGATATCAACGATGTACTCATCTAGCAAGTCAGCACCAGATGGCTTTGCACACACAGCGATCAGTTTCGCTTTCGGGTACATTTCACGAAGCTTGCGTGCAGTGTCACCACTATCAACAAGATCTTCAACGATTAGGAAGCCTTCGCCGTCACCTTCAGGTGCTTTAACGACTGTCATATCACGTTGGTGATCGTGGTCGTAGCTAGAAATACAAATCGTATCTACGTGACGAATACCTAGCTCACGAGCCAAGATTGCACCAGGAACCAAACCACCACGGCTCACTGCCCAGATGCCTTTCCACTGCTCTGCTGGCATTTGCTTTTCAGCAAGTTGACGACAGTAAGTCTGCATGTTGTCCCAAGTGATAACGAATTTGTTGCTCATAGTATAAAACCTAATAATTTTGTCATGTTATTAGAGGCTACTTCAAACATAGCCTCTTCAGCGATTAAGCAGAAATCTAGACGATTAAGCGAAAGTATATTTAAGAATAAAGATAGCCGACATTACCCACACAGCAGGTGAAACGTCGCGACCTTTACCACTTAGCAGCTTAATTGCAGCGTAAGCGATGAAGCCTAGTGAGATACCCTCAGCGATAGAGTATGTCAACGGCATAAGCAGACATGTTACCACGACTGGGGCTGCTTCCGTAAGATCACGCCAATCAATACCAACTAGGCCAGACATCATCAAAATTGCTACATAGAACAACGCACCAGATGTTGCGTAGGCTGGAATCATACCGGCAAGCGGTGAGAAGAAAAGAGCCAGTAGGAACAAGATACCAACAACAACCGCTGTTAGACCAGTACGACCGCCCTCTGCTACACCCGCAACACTCTCAACGTAAGAGGTTGTGTTTGATGTACCTAACAATGCACCAATAGATGTTGCTGTAGAGTCAGCAAGCAGTGCTTTGTTTAAGCGCGGCAATTTGCCGTCTTCTTTGATTAGGTTTGCTTTCGTTGCAACACCAACCAGAGTGCCCGCTGTATCGAATAAATCGACGAACAAGAAAGCGAATACTACTGAAATCATACCTATTTCAAATACAGCAGAGAAATCAAGCTGCATGAATGTCGGTGCAAGACTTGGTGGTGTCGACATGATGCCGCCGTATTGAACGTCACCAATAGCAATACCAACAGCTGTGATAGCTAGAATAGCAATCATCACTGCACCTTTTACACCACGGTGAACAAGAGCAATCGTAAGGAAGAAACCAAGCGCACCTAGGATAGGAGCAATCGCGGTAATGTCGCCCAGTGAAACTTTCGTTGCTGGGTTAGAAACAACGATGCCTGCATTGCTAAGAGCAATAAACGCTAGGAAAAGACCGATACCTGCAGAGATACCAACACGCAGAGACATTGGGATCGAGTTGATAATCCATTCACGGATCTTAAAGATGCTTAAGAAGATGAAGATCACGCCCGATACGAAAACCGCTGCCAGAGCAACTTGCCACGTATAACCCATCCCCATTACAACAGCGTAGGTAAAGAATGCATTCAAACCCATGCCTGGAGCTTGAGCAATTGGGTAGTTAGCAACAAAGCCCATGATGAAACAGCCAATAGCAGCTGCTAAACAGGTTGCTACAAATACAGCGCCATGGTCCATACCAGCATCAGCTAGAATCATTGGGTTTACAAAAATGATGTAAGCCATTGTTAGGAAGGTTGTTAGACCTGCGATGATTTCAGTGCGCACATTGGTGCCATTTTCACTGAGTTTGAATAGCTTTTCGAACATTATCGAATCCTATAAGGGTAAAAAGTAAACGGTTGCGTAATCGATTGGCTGTGGATTATAAAGTTATCAAATAACAAATTCCAGATAGAATTAAGGCTCTAATCGATCTTTATCAGAATGCAGTATGAAACAGAGCGATTAAAAATGAAGATTGAAAGATAAAGTAACGATTAAAAACAATAAGATAAGTAAGATAAATACGATGAAAGTACTTGGCCATTTTTTAAACCATCAGTTATTTTCATTGAGAATCTAGCTAATAAATTCCGAATTCAAACCCACAATAGTTATGTATTTTTCAACAGGATCAGTAATAAGGCGCAAATTGATATTTCGGCGTTTAAAAAACAACCACGCAGAACAGCAGGAAAAGTGATAAGCGAAAGCGGTTTGGAAAAGTAGCAGGCAAAAAAAACGCCACTCAAAACTGAGTGGCGGTAGAATCTGTCAACCAAAAGGGCTGTAAAATAATTCCAATATATAGGGGTGAACAAAACTGTTCGAGTTACATGCTTGTGGTATTAGTAACCAAAGCTTGTAGGGTATGCAAAGTTGCTAGTGTAAACAGAGCTGTTAATCCAGAACATTGCAGATGGTAAACCTTTCATAACTATCACCTTAATAAATCAATAAAAAACGAATTTGATTTCTCGGTTCCTTGGAGGCGATAAAACGGACTCATCCTTTGAGCATTTACTCTTCACTTCAGAAGTTGGTTATTAATATACCCTAAAGAAAAAAGATTACAAACATTTTTTGCTATGCGTCACACTTTTGGCTATTTTCGGTTATTTTACAAACTCATTTTTGTAATTAAATTACAAAATAGAATTAAACAAACGTTTGCCTGTGCCGTTTATAAGCATCAACGCGCTTATTTATGATCAGATAGACAAGATCGCTTTCAAAATTTGAGCTATTTGAGGTTTAGAACCGCTACTCGTCAAAACGCTCAAGTGGTATGCTGTTGCCATCAAAACAGACCCATATTTTAGATTTTTGTTCTAGTTTTTTGCCATTACAAAACCTAAATATATGGTTATCAAATAAAAAAGGAGTCATCCGTGTCTGAATTCCATTCTGAGATCAGTAAATTGTCCCCTGCCCCTATTTGGCAGTTTTTCGATAAAATTTGTTCAATCCCGCACCCTTCGAAACATGAAGAAGAACTTGCTCAATACATTATTGCTTGGGCAACAGAGCAAGGCCTAGATGTACGTCGTGACCCAACGGGTAACGTATTCATCAAAAAGCCTGCAACGGCGGGTATGGAAAACAAAAAAGGTGTCGTGCTGCAAGCTCACATCGATATGGTTCCACAAAAGAACGAAGACACAGTTCATGACTTCGCTAAAGATCCAATCCAACCATACATTGATGGTGAGTGGGTTACAGCGAAAGGCACAACGCTTGGCGCTGATAACGGCATGGGCATGGCTTCTTGCCTAGCGGTTCTGGCTTCGAACGAAATCCAACACGGCCCTATCGAAGTTCTACTTACCGTAGATGAAGAAGCAGGCATGACTGGTGCTTTCGGTCTTGAAGCGGGTTGGTTAGAAGGCGATATCCTTCTTAACACCGATTCAGAGCAAGAAGGCGAAGTGTACATGGGTTGTGCTGGCGGTATCGACGGCGCAATGACATTTGAAATTGCACGTAACGCGATTCCAGCTGACTTCGTAACACGTAAGCTAACGCTAAAAGGCCTAAAAGGCGGTCACTCTGGTTGCGACATCCACACAGGTCGTGCAAACGCAAACAAACTGCTTGCTCGTTTCCTAGCGGGTCACGCAAAAGAGCTAGACCTTCGCATCGTCGAATTCAAAGGTGGTAGCCTTCGTAACGCTATTCCTCGTGAAGGTTTCGTAACGGTTGCTGTTCCTGCTGAAAACCAAGAGAAACTGGCTTCGCTATACAACTACTACACAGAGCTGCTTTCAACAGAGCTAGGTAAAGTAGAAGACAGCATCGTGACTTTCAACGAAGAAGCTTCTGTAGAAATGGGCGCACTTGCGTCAGCAGACCAAGCTCGCTTTATCGCGGCACTTAACGCATGTCCAAACGGCGTGATTCGTATGAGTGACGAGATTGAAGGTGTTGTTGAAACATCTCTAAACGTAGGTGTTATCACAACAGAAGAGAACTCAATCACAGTGCTTTGCCTGATCCGTTCTCTTATCGATTCAGGTCGTAGCCAAGTAGAAAGCATGCTTCACTCTGTTGCTGAACTAGCAGGCGCTAACATCGCGTTCTCTGGTGCTTACCCAGGTTGGAAGCCAGATGCAGATTCAGAAATCATGCACATCTTCCGCGACATGTACGAAGGTATCTACGGTCACAAACCAAACATCATGGTTATCCACGCTGGTCTTGAGTGTGGTCTATTCAAAGAACCTTACCCGAACATGGATATGGTTTCTTTCGGCCCAACCATCAAGTTCCCTCACTCTCCTGATGAGAAAGTGAAGATCGATACGGTTGAGCTATTCTGGAATCAAATGGTTGCACTGCTTGCAGCTATCCCAGAAAAAGCATAATTCGATAAACTATGTATGTTCAATAAATGGTGTTTCCAATAAATAGGGCTCTTCACTAAATAGCACTTTCAGTAAACACCGTTTATAGACACAAAATAAAACAGGTACTCAATGAGTACCTGTTTTTGTATCCAATCTTTGTAGCTATGTACTTGTGACTAAATAAACAATTAAGCGCGTGAAGCCGCGTAGCTTTCTAACTCATCAATTGAAGTTTGTGCCACTACTTCGCCGTCGATGAAGTATGTCACCATCTCACCATCACGAACTCCGATCAATGTCGCACGCTCACCAGACTGGTAAGTGATGTCCATTTGGATCGTGTTTTCGTCGATCTGCTGCATTTGACCTTTCTCAATCATATCAGCACTCGTAATAGGACCCACTGGTGCTTCAGTCAGTGACTTATCAAGCTGATGGTTGATATCAAGGTAAGTATCAATCTTAGTATCAAATATATGCGGTGCACCTGTTAGTGGGTTGCTGCCCGTCCAGAACTCTAGTGAGTTGAATACCAAGTAATCAGCTGCAACTGTTAGACCGTAAGCCGGTGCAAGCAATATGTTCAAACCACCACGAGCGTAACGGTTATCAACGGCTTTAAGGTTGAACTTCATTAGGTAACCCGTTACTGCATTGCTACCAACACAGCCAGATAAAGCAACAGATACCACCGCTAGTGCTACAAGTTTTGAAATTGTTTTTTTCATTTTCATCTCGATATTTGAATTTGGCCGCCAAAAAATGGCGGTGGATAATAGCAACCAACCAAATGACAAATATCAGTGTACTGTCAGAAGAACCACAATTTGAAACACCCTATAATGAGTCAAATTAAAACTGGAAGCTTATTTATAGACAACTCCATAGAAAACTTTTGTCGTCACCGTAAACCGATTGATTCGTACTAAAAATCAACGATTGGTACATTCCGTGTTAACGAATTATCACCATGTTGAGAACAACCTAAATGGCAAGACTAAAACCTAATCAACCATTCGAATTACTTGGTTATACTGTTCAGCCAGGACAGCGAATGGAGATTGAACTGCAAGCGGCTCAGCTTTACACGCACTCTCCACTTTCGATCCCGATTGAAATTATTCACGGTCGCCAAGCAGGCCCAACACTGATGGTAAATGCGGCTATCCACGGCGATGAGCTAAACGGTGTTGAGATTGCACGACAACTGACCAATGCGATTGATCCAAAGAAACTGAAAGGTACCTTGATTGTTGTGCCTATCGTTAACGTGTTTGGCTTTATCCATAAATCTCGTTACCTACCAGACCGTCGTGACCTAAACCGTTGCTTCCCTGGCAGTGAGAAAGGATCGCTAACATCACGCATCGCTTACACTTTCTTTGAGAATGTGGCGAAGCACTGTGATTTTATTTTGGATCTACACACAGGTGCGATTCACCGTACTAACTTGCCACAGATCCGTGCAAACCTGTCGAACCCAGAAACATTGCGCATCGCAAAAGCGTTCGCAACACCAGTGATCATTGACTCACCACTGCGTGACGGATCACTTCGTAGCGAAGCGGAAAAATTGGGTATCCCTGTATTAACTTACGAAGGTGGTGAAGCGTTGCGTTTTGATCACCTAGCGATTCGTGCGGGTTACCTTGGCGTACATCAAGTGATGAAAGAAATCGGCATGCTGCGCCCAAACCGTAAAAAGTTGCCAGAACCAGTGTTGAGCAAATCCACCAGCTGGATCCGCGCTGAGTCAGACGGTATTTTGCGTAACATGGTGAGACTTGGCGAACAAGTTGAAGCAGGACAAACTCTCGCTTACATAAGCTCTCCGTTAGGTCACCAAGAAGGCCAAGTGATCACAACCAAAGGCGGTATCGTGATTGGCCAACAAACTCTACCGTTGGTAAACGAAGGTGACGCAGTATTCCACATTGCTTACTTCAAACAAGATGACGATGAAGTGGGACAATCAGTTGAGAGCTATATTGAAGAAGTAGCGGAAGATGATTGGCTAACGGCGCTTAACAACTAATCAATGAATGACATGTAGTCACTAGCAAGAAGTGGCTACATTTTCGAAAATAAACTCCACAAACTAAAAAGCCCCAATACACTTTTGACTAGAAAGAAAAAAGTTATATTGGGGCTTTTTTTACTTGTCCCTTATCTTAAAATTAAGGAACCTGTAAATTAATTAAGCGCTAAATTACTCAGCGTCTTCTTGCTCTTCTTCACGAGCTTTTGCGCGTGCTTCACGTGCTTGCTCAGCTTTAAGTTCTTTAGTATGACGTAGTTCGTCACGCTCTTTACGCTGCTCTGATTTACGCTCGTTACGTTCAGCTTGGTTTGCGATGAAAGATGCTAGCTCTTTCTCTGCCCACTCTTGTGCTAGAGCTTCAGTTTCAAAACCAGACTCACGCTTAGATACTGTTGTGCTGCGAGACGTTACTTGACGAGTAATCTCGGCACACCAACCGTTGCGTTTTTCTGTAAGGCGGATATCAAATTTTTTGTTCTTAGACATGTTCTATTTTTTCCTAAGGGAGATCATTAAGGGATCGGTCAACTTTGATAACTCCATCTAAGTGAGCATCTTTTAACACCATCCCTTGGTAAGCGCGGTATTAGAGCACAAATCAATGAATATTGCTGCAAATATTTGCAGCGGATCACACTCCAGTGCTGTAAATCGTGTGTGCCGGATTTCAATGGGTTCGTAACTCTCCGATTCACCATCAACTTCTATGCTATTTTATCGACAACAATGAAATGAACTGTTCTCAAACAGAGACAAATTAAAGCGATAACTAGCTGCGATCAAAAAGAGAAGCTCAGTGCTTCCCTTTAAAAATGTGTTAGAAAATCAATACGCTTACCCCGGATGACCATCCACTCTTGGTGTTAACAGCATCATGCCAAACTTCCAGATAAACAGACCAAACGCCAACGTCCATAAACCCGCGCTGATGTTGACCATCTCAAATAAGTAAGCAGGGAAGAAAGTGACACCTAAGCTACGAACTAATGCCGCGATAAAGATAGCCGAGAACGCCAGCGCCATACTTGGCCCTTTATAGATAGCACGGCCAGTGTGTCCCATGGTGACACGTGTGATCATCGCAAGAATGAGCCCACTCAAACCGCCAATCGCAAACAGGTGTAGCATGTTATGGCTTGCAAATGGATTATCTAACAAGCCTCTTAGCAACAAGCTCAAAGGAATACACAAATAAGCCGCATGCAGTGACCACACCAAAGGCTCAGACAACGTTGTCCAAGGCTTCCAACGAACAAAGCGAACCAACTGAGTCACACCTGCAAACACCATCAACTCATTACCCACTTGAGCAAAGGTCAACGGGAAGAAACTCAGCACAAACAATCCAACCAAAGGCAGGTTCGCTAGCCATTCCAACCAAACCAGTGGTTGAGCTTTTTCAAAGTCGAAACGACGAGCGGTGAAGAATGGAATCACTCGTCCACCCATCACGGATAATAGCAACGTAAACCACCACAACATCGCTTGCCATACCGCGGATGAAGGGAATGGAGGCATGCCTTTAATCGTCGCGTAACTAGCAAAGTTGGCGACGATAGCCAATATAAACAGCGGCACAAAAAACAGGTTCTTCCAGCCTTTCGATTTCACGACACGGAAACCAATCTCGTAAGCGGCAAAGATCAAGAACAACGCTTCAACCGATGAGATTAACCACAATGGCGCTGGTGTCCAAAATAGAATACGAGGTGCTAGCCACAAACCAACGAGCGCAGCTAATCGATAATGTTTAGTTCCGTTGACTCCCGTCCATGTTTGCACCGCAGTCAGAACAAAACCAACCACAATCGCCATAGAAAAACCAAACAGCATTTCATGTACGTGCCACCAAAGTGCGGGTACTTTTAACACTTCAGGCTGACCATTTTGGAACATGACAACCCAAGCGACGATAGCAATCACGGCATAGAGGCTGCCAAGAAAGAAGAAAGGTCTAAAACCTAAACGAAGATAAGCTGGAATCGCATCTTCTACGCTTTTATCTGTGATATTTAACAAACTCATTCCTCATTTCAGATAACAAGCCAAGTGTGGCTTATATTGAATTGCTACCAATAGCCAAATTCAAGGTGCAGTAATCATCACCGCAATATTGCCTAACACAATGCATGAAACGCGCCAAAGATATAAAACCAATAAAAACAAGCAACAAGGTGTATTTAGAGGTCAAAAAAGTGTCAATTAAACACACCACCAGAGAGTCATTTAGACTCGAAGGTGTGTAAAATAAAAAACTACTGACATTTGATGAAGCCAAACATATAGTAAGACTAGTCTCAAATACAAAAGAACAGACAGGGAACGCGATGTATATTTTTGGTTATGGTAGCTTGATCAACTCCTCTTCTCGTCAACTCACAGGTCAAACAGGACAAGCGATTCCTGCGATAGTGCACGGCCTAGTGCGTCACTGGAGTAAAATCGACGACAGCTATGTTTTGTCACCGTTGATCGTCAATCTTGGTGAGGGACAAGTGAATGGTGTTTTGCTGGAGGTCGATGATGTTGCGTTGGCTGAATTTGATCGTCGTGAGCGTGGTTATCATCGAATTGAGTTAAGAAACGATCAGATAGAGAGCCAAACCGAGTTTAAAGCGGATCAATCGATCTGGGTATACATCAAAGACAAAATCGAAGCGCCTTGTGAAAACAGCCCTATCGTTCAAACCTATGTTGATACCGTCATGGCAGGATGTTTAGAGGTGTCTGAAAGCTTTGCAGCGCACTTTGTAGAACATACACAAGGTTGGCACCATCCATTAGAAAATGATCGCCACCAGCCGAAATACGGCAACCTTGCTGGGGTTTCTGATCACCACCACAGTGTGATTGATGGCTTGATACTGACCGTTCGTAGCTAGTTGATACTCATAATTTGTCGGTCTACATAGCTCGTTGCTCTTAGTCAGTGAGCTCGACCGTTAACTGTTCTAAATCGGGATTAAACAACTCAAACCTGTAAACACCTAAGGGGTTAGAGCTAACTTCGAACAAAAGAAAAAGCGCTAGAGGGAGCTAGCGCTTTCAAGACCAACTAAGTCCGTTTAGCCTGGTAGTTTTTTAAGCTATATCATTAGGATATAACCCATTTTTTTACTTAGGTAAATCAAAAAGCCTATTCTTTACGACTGCTTTTAGTCGTAAATTAAGTATAGTCGGGTTCTTATAATAAGCCGGATTTTTCTAAAAATAATTCGCATAAAATTGATGACCGAACAACTGCTGCAACTATGCAGCAACCACAGATGAAACGGCTTGTGTAAAAAGCTTTCTAAGTAGCTTATTTTTATCATCTAAATGCTTAGCCTTGCGATAGATGAGCTGTATATCAAAATCAGGCACATCGATAGGTGGCTCCACTGCTACCACGGTATCTTGGTCTTGAGTATCATTGCGTGCCACCAGTTTGGGGACGATACACAATAACTCCCTACCTCTTATCAAACGTTTTACTGTTAAAAAATTGCTTGAAGATATAGCCACTTTTCGGCTGAAGCCTAATTCAGCCAAACGTTTATCGACGCCAGTCTTTAAAGACCCAGCGGGAGACACAAGAGCATGCTCGACAGCAACAAACTGTTCTAACGATATCGGCCCCTCAATAGATACAACCGACTTGTCGAATAAACAGACATGTTGCTCTGTGTACAAATGCGTGGTTCGATATTGCTTTGAGACCTCACCAAAACTGCCTATCGCCATATCAAGCTTGGCGTCTTCAAATACTTGCTGATAGTTACTCCGGTTTACATTGAACAGCACGACTTGCGAATTAGGAGAGGATTGCTTGATGAGGTCAAACAATGCTGGCGCGAACATCTGCTCAGCATAATCGGAAAGACCAATCTTCCAAGTCCCTTTATAAGTCGCGGCATCAAACGATTTAGACAGTAACACCTCTGACTGGATGGTATTGAGCAGAGCTTCTACCGTACTGGACAGTTCAATGGCTCGATCGGTCGCCTCCATCTTGCTACCGACACGCTCAAACAGAGGGTCATCAAACAACTTTCGTAGCCTTTGTAAACTATGACTCATCGCAGACTGGCTGACATAACAACGTTCAGCCGCTTTGCTCACACTGTTCGTTTTATACAGTGCCTGTAGTGCAATCAATAGGTTAAGGTCAATTCCTTTCCAGTTAAAATCAGCCACAAATCAATCCCATATCATTCATAGTTATAATTAAAACAATTAATTTGAATCATAGTTCAACTCCACCTAAATTACGCTAAACATTTACCTGGAATCGATCATGCTTTCAATTTTTAAAACCTTTTTCTGGCTTGGCTGGATTAGCTTCGGCGGACCAGCGGCACATATTGGCTACTTCCGTAAAACCTTTGTTGAGAAACTGAATTGGTTATCCGACGAAGAGTACGGGCAAATTGTCTCCCTCAGTCAATTTCTGCCTGGTCCAGGCTCAAGTCAGGTTGGCTTCGCGGTTGGTTACAAAAAAGGTGGTTTAACCGGTGCGATTGCCGCATTTGTCGGTTTCACCTCCCCTTCTGTCATCCTAATGTTGATATTGGCCTTAGTGAGCAACCAGTTGTTGGAAGCACCGCTTTTCATTTCAATCATCCACGGACTTAAGCTACTCGCGGTCGTGGTTGTAGCTGACGCCACTTTCGGCATGTACAAAAACTTTTGCCAATCAAAGATAGCAACAGCACTGTGTGTGATCACCGCGATTGTTCTACTTTTGATTCCTGGGATCTGGCCTCAAGTCTTAGTGCTCCTATTTGCAGCGATGGTTGGCAGTAAGTTCTTAACCTCGCAAGACTTAAAAACAACGCCTTCGACACATAAGATATCCATAACACCGCTAGTGATTTTTGTAGCACTACTGATTGGTTTACCTCTGTTCAGTGCATACTCTCAAGGCATTGAAGTATTTGGTTTATTCTACCAAGCAGGTAGTTTGGTATTCGGTGGCGGGCACGTGGTTCTTCCTCTGCTACAAAATGGTATTGGTGATCAACTGTCCCAAGATACCTTCCTAACAGGCTATGCCGCTGCGCAAGCTGTACCTGGCCCAATGTTTACATTAGCCACTTATCTAGGTTATGTGTTGATGCCAGCGGCACCGATTACAGGTGCACTGCTCGCAACAGTTGCGGTGTTCTTACCGGGTTTCTTATTACTACTGGCTGTACTGAAGAATTGGCAGGCGATTGCAAGCAAGCCTTTGGTGGCAGGTGCGCTTACTGGTGTGAATGCGGCGGTGGTCGGTTTATTGTTGGCCGCGCTATATCAACCGATCTTCACCAGTGCAGTGAGCAGTAGCTTGGATTTCGCTCTTATCATTGTTGGTGTGTGGTTATTGAAAACCGTGAAGATGCCGATTGTTGGGTTAGTAGGTGTATTCATGTTGTTTGGCGCAGTGACAGGATTGGCGATCTGAGCTATCCATTAATAGACAGACAAATAAGAAGTGAGAGGTTTGATCGCTTACTTCTTGTTTTCCCGCTCTTCTTTCAAAAACTAAAAGCATCTTTTACTTCCTATAGTGGTTTAACCCCGTGGAAGTTAAAGAACAAATTGCAATCAATAAGCGGTACAAAGCTCAGCGGCCAAAATGATTTTTGGTGTTCAGGAAGGTAATACCTTAAGAAAGCGATTAAGTTATTACATGGATTGACATGCTCTCTCGCCATAATGTAATCGTAATGCCACCCCTTCTGTAAGGCGTGTTTTCTTGTCGTCATATAACGGCCGATTTTCCAAGCGATCCCAGGATCGGTAGGAATCAAAATAGACAGAGTGCCTCCAGGTTTTAACACTCGCAACCACTCTTTGATCACCAAGTGAGGCTCGTATAAGTGCTCCAATATATGAGTTGCGATCACGCGGTCAAAACTATTGCTTTCAAAATCTAACTCACAAGCATTAGTTACGTTAAAAGTGAGTTTGTCATAAGAATTGATACGACTGAGTTGCTCTTTTGCCACCTTAAGAGCCGCAGCATCGCCATCACTCACGATATACTCGTCAAAGGTGTGTTTGACGTGCAGCAAGTGTTCACCTGTACCGGAACCCACTTCTAACACTCTCGAAAAGTGTTCACTTTCACCAAATGGCTTTTCACATGCTATGTGGCCAGCTCTCATCACATAACCCGTTGTATTGCCGTTATAAACTCGCTCATCATATTCGTCACTGAAACGGGACAAATAATCGATCCACTCTTTGTCTTCATCCTTGCTTGTTCTCATGCTTGATTCCTATTCAGATAGCGTTTTATCACTCGTTCTTAATATAGAAAGAATCCTCATCTCTCGCCTACCTCGTGATACGTTGTCGAGTATCAACCCACAGAAAAAAGACATCACCGCTATCAACGCAATTGAGCTAGACAAAATCGCAGTAGGCACCCTTTCGACGAGCCCAGTATCGATGAAGTCGATGATAACGGGGATTCCTAAAACCAATGAAATGAAGCAAAGCAACATAGACAACACGCCAAAGAAAAACATTGGCTTTACATCTCTCAATAAGAACAAAATGAAATTGAGAATTTTGAGCCCATCACTAAAGGTATTCAATTTGCTGGCTGTGCCTTCAGGCCTTGATTGATATTGCGTCGAAACTTCTTTGATTGGCATATTATGATGTAGCGCATGAACGGTAAGCTCTGTTTCTATTTGGAAGCCATCACTGAAAATAGGTACGGTTTTGACAAATCGATGGCTCATAATTCGATAACCAGAAAACACATCACTCAATTGAGCATTGAATGCTAAATTAATCAGCGATGAAAACAGCTTATTTCCTAGGATATGCCCTTTGGGATAAGCCATTGAAGCTCGCTCTCGACTTCCAATAATCATATCGAGTTTTTCATTATCCAATTGTTCGATCAGCGCAGGGCATATTGACGCATCGTAAGTGTCATCACCATCAGCCATCACATAGATATCAGCATCAATATCAGAGAACATTCTCCTGACTACCTCCCCTTTACCTTGGCGAGGCTCATGTCGAACAATAGCCCCAGCTTGCAAGGCCTCGTTTACCGTGTTGTCGGTTGAGTTGTTGTCATACACATAAATAGACGCATCAGGTAAAGCCTGCTTAAAAGACATAACTGTCTTTCCGATAGCACCCGCTTCATTAAAACATGGGAGTAATACTGCAACTTTTATACTATTCATAAACTCTCCCTAACCCTAAAGATTCGGTAACCATCAGGAACATCGTCATATATGGTCTCCAACCAGTTGGGAACATTTGAGCTGTATAATTTGTTTATAAGAGCCTCTTCACTTGCTGATTTTTTCAAAACCATTAAGTGGGCGTCATTTCCTATAACAATATAATCAATGTTCTTAGCTTGGATTTCGTCCTTGGCTAAACTCATATCCCCCTCTAACATAACCTCTATAAGAAATTGATTACCAACGATATTTCTATGATAAGGGGCTGCAATTATGCGGTTATTAGTGTGTGCCAACACAGGTGCTCCCGTCTCAATCCCTGTTAGAATAACCTTTGATTCGATGCCCTTTTCTTCCAATACTCTAAATAGAGCTTTCTTGTCATTTTCAATTGTATTTCGTTCAAAATCATCATTACCAACCGCTATCACTAGAAATGCCATTACTAATGGAGCTCCTAATAATATAATCAACACTTTAAATATTGAATATTTTACAAACTCAGACAATCTTATAACTACGTAAGCCTGAAAAGGGCTTGATAAAATAAAACATACTCTTATCACCCTAATCTGCCAGAATATTGCAAGGAACAAATTCAATAAGAAAATAATATACAAGATTGTACAATGATGATTATTAACTCTAAAAAAAGGATACAATAATGCAGGAATGACCAGTAACACATAATTATCAATAGATAATAATCCATTCTCACTTATATACTGAAAAATTGATTTAGCTTCAGAAACATGGTCAAGCCAATAAGTCTGAAGTATAGGTGGATAATCGACAAACAAAGCACTGGTAATATTTGGATATAACAAAACCACTGGAGTCACATATCCAACACCCAATATAACAAACACAAACGAACGCAACCCAAAAGGCCAACTATCAAATTTAAACCAATTGTAATTATTAACAAAAGCCCAACCAACAAAAAACAAAACCACAATAACAAATGACACTTCATCGTACTTAAAATCAAAGAACTCATTATAAGGTCTGTTTAATAAAACGGAGATAACAACTGAAACACAGCAGAACAGATATAGCCTTGATACATAAACAAACCAACTTTTGCTAATAAAGAAACAATACACAGTGTAAACGATAAAAAAACTCGCAAACAAAAGGATATTGTCTAACCCAGTCCATAACGACAATGCCAATAGAATAGATTGAGCATACACTCGCCATAATTGATTAATTTGACTTACAGTTATAGGTGTTAGAGATAGGAATAAGATAGCAAAAATAAGCTGAATATTATGGTGATCTATGGAGCCAGGAATAAAATGCATAACCGATGGAGAAAACAGAGCAAACATCATGCTCAAAAACCGATAGCGCTCTCCGAAGTAATGGTTACATAAATAGAAGCATGACAGTGAATAGAGGAGTAGATAAAGCAAAGGTACAATAGAAATAGACAGTGAATAAGCGGTACTTTCATCCACAACAAACAATAAAGGGTACGCAATAGCAGAAAGTATCAGATCGGGGAATCGGGACCAATGGATAACAATACCATCAGCTGCATTGAAGTTATCCATTGGTTTTAGATACCAGCGCCCATTATTCATCCACTCTTGGAATTGAACAAAGCGCATGTAATCGTCATTATCATTTAAAACTAGTGTTGAGATACTCTCCCATTTATAGAAAAATATCGCAGTCGCACACAGCAACCAAACAACAGAAATAATGATGATATCTTTATTAAAACTTTCACTCTTAGGCAAGATGAATATCCTTTTCATTAACCCAAAGATAATAATTTAAGTCGTTACTGCTCCATCTCTCTTACCTCAGATAACGCTCTATTTAAGTTGTCATTCGCCACTTTATAATAAGATGCTTTTTTATCGATAGCTTGTTGTAGATAGGGAATAGCTTCGTCAGGCTTACCCTGCAAAATTAAAAAATAACCGACATTATTCAAAGCTTCAGGAGCTTCCATGTGTCTCATAAAAACGTTGGTTGCCTTTTTGATATCCCCGGCAGCCAAGTAAATAAGCGCAAGGTTGTTTTGAGCCTTTTCATTATTAGGTTCTATCTCTAAAGCCGAACGAGTGTATTGATACGCTTCCTTGTAATTGCCATACATGTAGTGGGAGTACCCCATATTCAACAAAGCTTTAACTGAACTTTTGTCTATTGTCAGTGATTTTTTAAAGTACTCTTGCGCTATCTGGTGTTTTCCATCGACATCTTCCAGCACACCTATCCCCATGAAAGCTAATTCGGGAGACATGCTATCAACCTTCAAACCAGCCACTTCACTTTGACTTAAGGCTTGGTAATTTGTAATCGTTTCACTACTTTTTAAACGCACTTGATCTGCATTAATCGCTTTAAAGAAATAACTCCGCCCTTCCTCTTTGCGACGCTGCTTTGTATACAAAACACCTAATTGCTCTAGGACTTCGGTATGTGCAGGGTTAAAATCTAATGCTGCTAAATAAGCTTTCTCGGATAGTGCATAGTTACCACGAGATGAATGAATTTGGCCTATCGTAAAAAGCGTTTTATCGTAAAACTCTTTCTCAGGAAAGGATAGAGAGCGAATATATTCATAAAGGGCCAAATCAATATTGTTATCCCTCAATGCTACATCACCACGCATAATGGCTTCTTTCTCACTCAGTGGAGGGTCATCACTGCTTAAGGTATCGATTGGTTTACCTGAATACAACTCTGCATCAAACTGGTTTGTCGGCTCATCCGAGGATGCACAACCAAGAATAGCGAACACTAATAAAGCTAGAAAATATCTACTCACTCGTATCATAAACTTACTCCTGGTGCACCAAGTGCATCAATAACAATAATGATCCCAGGCCCTAACGCGACAATAAAAAAGCAAGGCCAAATAAACAACAGCATAGGGAACAACATTTTAGTCGGTATCTTGGCCGCGATTTCTTCAGCAGCTTGCTGACGCTTATCTCGAAAATCTACCGTATAATCACGAAGAGTCTGCGCTAAGCTCCCCCCCATTCTAGACGCATGAGAAAGCAAAGAAACCAACCCCTCTAATTCGACTAGCCCCGTCCGGTCAATGAACTGCCTCAGCGCATCTGGCATGGTGACACCTGCTTGTATCTTGGCAAAAACAGTCTCCAATTCATCGGCTAACTCTGGCTGAGAAACATAAAGCTCAGAAGCAACTCGTCCAAGTGCTGCATTAAAGCCTAGACCAGATTCCGTACAAACTACAAGAAGATCAAGAGCATCTGGTACACCATTTCTAATTTTCTTCTGACGCTCTTTTTGCAACTTGCTCAAGATAATATTGGGAGTGAAAGTCCCAAGAAAGACGCAGGTCATGATCAATAAATTATTGTAGCTACCACCGAATGAGATGTAATAAACCATAAAGCCCGCGATGATACCGACCAAACTCGATAACACTTTCAATGCATAAAAAACCGATAACGCATTTTTTTCATGAAAGCCTGCATGCATCAACTTTTGTGAGTAGGTTTCATTATCCTTTTTATTACCTTTACTAATAAAAGGACTTAGTGATTCCAACGTATTAGAGAAATCATAAGGCTTTCTATTATTGGGTGAACCCGTTTCTGATATCTGTTTGAGCTTTTTATCTAAAGGGGAGCGTGCACCCAAAATAAGAAACCCTAGGGTCAATGTTAACAAGATGGTGGTAAGCAAAATCATTGCATAGATAACCATCTGAGAGCTGACTCCAAAGTCCGCTAACATTTGCTTCCAAACTTCAATGTTTAATAATTCCATAGGTTAAATCTCTATGCTGATGATTCGCTTAATCCATAGGGCTCCAATCGCTAAAAGTACGATACCAACACTGACCATTGAAACGCCGCGAGGGTCATTATAAAGCGGCTCAATATAATCTGGATTCGCCACTTTCAAAGCAAAAAACAAACCAAATGGGGATAAGGTTAATATCCATGCTGATAGCCGACTTTCAGCAGAAAGCGTTTTTATTTTCCTTTCTAGCTTAAAGCGAGATCTGAGAACTTCGGATACTTTTTGAAGATTTTCGGAGAGGTTACCCCCTGTTTCTTTCTGCAACATTACCGCACTAGAAAAAGCTAACATTGATACGGTGGGGACACGCTCAGCCATTTGTAAGATAGCCAAACGTAAATCGTAACCATAGTTAAGTAGGTTATAGGTATTTTTAAACTCGGCACCGATAGGGTCAGGGAGTTCTTCACCAACCTCATTGAATGATTGAATTAGCGGCTGCCCAGCTTGTAATGCCCGTCGGATAATATCCAACGCTTCAGGGAGCTGCTCTTCAAATCGAGCCATTCGATAACTCACTCGATTTTGCACATACAGGTAAGCAACAACCCAGACAGCAATGAATGCCGTTAGGCTAATGAACCACTCTTGTTGAGTCATTATTGATATCAGAGTGAGCGACACACCGCATAGAGCAACAATAAGTAAAAAGCGACTTAGCGAAACTCTAATACCGGCTAACTCCAACATCCGTTTTAAGCCAGCAAAATAAGGGATAACGATGAGCTTGCGATCTAATGGGGATAAGTCTTTATTATAATGCTCTTTGAGTAGCGATAAGCTCTCTTCATCGATATTACGTTGGGTCTCTTTCAAACGTCGAGAAAGCTCTTTATGCTTAGCTTTTTTCCCCGCAGCAGGCAGTAACAAAGCTTGGGAGATAAAAAGCACCGCGATGAATAATAGGCCGAGTGAAACACTTACATTATCCATAATCTCTCCTTAACCATGAGTCTCAGTGAAGAGCTCGAAAGGCAGATCGAGTCCACGTTTAACTAACTGGTCATGATATTGAGGTACGATCCCCGTCGCAGTGAAATAGCCGATAATATTGCCATCTTCATCAATACCTTTACGTTGAAAACGGAAAATTTCCGACATGGTAATCACCTCCCCCTCCATGCCGTTGATCTCTTGAATACTCACCATACGGCGCTTACCATCTTCTTGGCGTTCCATTTGAACAACAAGGTGGATAGCCGAAGCTATTTGAGCTCGTAAGTTTTTGGTTGATATGTTCCACCCAGCCATCGAGAACATGTTTTCGACACGACTCAAGGCATCACGAGGGGTATTCGCATGAATGGTAGCAAGTGAGCCGTCATGGCCCGTGTTCATCGCAGCTAGCATATCAACGGCTTCGCTACCACGAACCTCACCAACCACGATTCGGTCGGGGCGCATACGCAGGGTATTTTTTACGAGCTCTCGCTGGCTAATTTCTCCCTTCCCTTCTAGGTTAGCAGGGCGGGTTTCTAAGCGAATGACATGAGGTTGTTGAAGTTGTAATTCCGCCGAGTCTTCTATGGTAATAATTCGTTGATCTCGAGGAATAAAGCCAGAAAAGATGTTAAGTGTTGTCGTTTTACCAGAGCCAGTCCCTCCGGAGATTAAGATATTTAATTCACCTTTAACCGCAGCTTCGACAAACTTAGCCATCTGAGGAGACACTGAGTTATAGTCAATCAAGTTATCCATAGTCAAACGATCGACAGCAAAGCGACGGATAGAAACGGAAGGACCATCAAGTGCGAGAGGTGGGATAATCGCATTAACACGTGAACCATCAACTAAACGGGCATCTACCATAGGTGACGCTTCATCGATACGACGACCAACCTGACTGACGATACGGTCAATAATGTTTCTTAAATGGCGATCATCAAGAAAAGTATAGGGCGTTTTTTCGAGTTTACCCCTTCGCTCAACGTAAACACTTTTAGGGCCGTTGACTAATATATCGGAGACCGTTTGATCGGCTAATAGAGGCTCAAGCGGCCCAAGGCCAAAAACCTCATCTTCTATCTGCTTGATAACCCGCTTACGCCCTTCGGCACTGAGTGCATGGCTCCCATCGTCAGCCATCAATTGTACAATGGCTTCATGTAGGTCTAGCTTAGCTCGCTCTTTTTCCAAGCTTGAAAGCAACCCTAAGTCTAACGTTTCAAGAAGCTGCTTATGGAAAAAGTGTTTAATTGATAGCTCTTGCTCGAGAACTTTCCGAGCCTCATCAATCGCCTTTTCTTTTTCTACATGAGCTTCTGCACTGCGAGAGTGGCTAGACACCTCAACGCTTGATAAACGTTCAACAGGATTTGCATCTTCTGAATCATGCGAAATCTGTTCTACTCTTTTTTCAAACTCTGGATTTACATTTTTTCGTTTAAAGAACATCACAATCCCTCGCGTTTACTTTTTATCAACCCATTATGAAAACAGCTTTTTCAGCCACCCTTTCTCTTCCTGCTCTGGTGGTGAAAGAATGTGTGACAAATCGATAATAGAGCGAGTAATAGAACTTTTCTTTCTCGACTGAACTAGCGGTTGCCCCAAGTTGGCACTCTCTAATGCAACTTTGAAATCATTAGGCATAAGGTGTATGTCATGCTTACCTACCGCCTGTTCAATATCTTTTAATTTAATTGAGTGTCGCTTTTCATAACGGTTCAGAATGACCTCAATAGAATCACTTTGTAAGCCGTACTCAAATTTCAGAGACTTAATGAGTCGACTGGTGTTTTTGACTGACACTAGGCTCTGTTGCAAAACAAGAAGCACCTTTGTTGCTGGTGATATTGCGGATGCAAACACATGGTCTAATCCTCTAGAGAGGTCAATGATCACATAAGGGTAAAAACGGCGTAATATAGGAAGCAATCGGCCTATTTTCTGTGCCTGTTCAAAGTCATCAGCATTGTTCTCATGCTTAAAGCTTAGGACATGTAAGCCAGATTCGTGCTTATTTACCAAAGTTCCCAACGATATTTCATCTAGGTCATTCGAACTATTGATCGCATCCGAAACACTATAAGTAGGAACAATATTTAAATAATCAGGAATCACACCAAATTGAAGGTCGATATCAAGTAGCAAAACCTCGCCGGGATGCTGACTGGCCATCTCAATAGCGGTATTCAACGCCAAGGTGGTCGCCCCCATTCCCCCCTTGGTGTTTAAAAACAGAATAAACTCACCGTAGCTTGAGTTCTCAAGCTTTTCGGCCGCCGTTTTCTTGAGCAGTGGGAGCAAATCAGAAAGCGTCACGTTGTGAGATAAGAAATCAGAAGCCCCTAGACGCAGCGCGATTTTTAATGAGCCATTGTCACTTTCATCACCGAGTACAACTAAAGATAAATCTTGTTCTTCTAGCGATAGATCATAACCCTGTAGCTCAACCATTTTTTGAGCCCAGTTGCCATGTGCTTCAACAAAAATAAGTTCTGGAACATCCGCACTTTTTAAGTACTCCTCACTCATTGCTCCGAGAGAAAATGATGTCACATGCACATTTCGACATTTCTTCAGCTCTTGGCTCATGTGTGAGAGAAAACCCTCAGTACTGTAGATCAACCAGACTTTTAGGTTTGTTCTCAAACGCGTAATATCGTTCTCATTAGGCGTGATTTTGATCGCTTCCCCCATACCGCTACTCCTGTATAAAATAACTTATGGACACCGATTCCGAGTTTCGGAGTCCGCCCTTACCACACCTAAACTTTCTGCAGGTAAGATGGTTTCAAATGAGGGAGCAGCCAAGTAACCACTCGTACCTAAAAAACTCAAATTATCAATTAATTGAATTCCGTACCCTGTCGCTCGAGCCCTTACAAATTTAATGCTACTAAAGACAGGATCCGTATCATAACCAGATGTAATTTCATTCCCACTCACATCTAAATATGCAACTTCCAAATTCGCCGCGGTAAAACCAACAAGAGGGAGATCAGCAACAACCATTCCCGCGATATTGTCCCTATCAGCAACGTAGCAAACCGTGGCTAACCTTGCTGCCTTTCTGGTCGCTTCACTGACCATTTGAAGCGAAAATATGTAAGCACCCAGCGCTAAAATAAGGAAGACCAAGAGAAAGACTAGCCAAGACACTATGGTAAATTCGATAATAGCGATGCCTTTAATACGCCCTTTGTACCGTTTCATCACAACACCCTCATTATCGAAGAGACACTAATCGGAATAGAAAAGCTCGCCGAAGAAAACGGGATCGACACAAAGTGAGGAATATAATTGTAGGTCACACTCACACGTACATAGCTATCTGTATTCGGTGGGCTAATTGTCACGTCAGAAACAACTAAATTCGACAATATCGCCGTTCCAGCTGTATTTTGACCATAAACCACCACATTCTGTATTTCTGACGACGGAGCAAGCGTTCCACCTTTGGTTCCATAGACTTCACTAACCGCATAGCGGGCGCCATTTTGAACGGATTTAGATATCACATTGTAGTGAATCATCATATTGCCCAGTTCAAGCACTAATATAAGGAAAAATAGCAATACAGGAGTCGCGATTACCATCTCGATAGCAGCAAAGCCACGATTAGATTTAATTAAAGGTTTCATAATCAAGACTCCCCACTATCAGGATCCTTATACAAAACAATCTTATAAGTTCCTTCCGTTGTTGATTCTGTACTGCCTGAACCACCAACAACACTACAGGAGTGAATAAATTCACCAAAGACGGCAGGCGTACCTGAGTTATTAGTTGGTGCTTTTTGCAACAAGAAAAAACAACCAATTTTATTCACAGTAAAGTCAGTGGCACCGCCACTTTTACCTGAGCAATCCACCATAGGTATCGGTAAAATACGACGCCAAGCAACACCATTAGCGGCACACCCTGAACCGTTATTTGCTATACATGCGTTGGTATCAGCTTCATATTGCGCATAGTTGTAAGTACCATCAAAATCGATATCTCCAGTACTAGCGTCAATCGTAATCTCATCGCTAGGCTCTGTAGTTACATAGTCAGAAGGGTAATCTGATGCTGATAAGCCACCACCGTAATCACCAAAACGAGTATTCAAGCCATCGCCTGTTGGGCCAACCGTGCCGCCAGGTTTGGTCGTGATATCTTCACCAATTTTAACGGGTTGGTCATAACTACCACCTAACCCCTCTTTTATAGCCTTACCACCAGACCCAAAGTCTAATAGATGATAATTACCGTTACCCATTTCAGATAAGCTACTGTCACCCACCTTCAATGCATGGACAGTCCCGACTTCATAACCAAACACGCTCGTTATTGCATCGCCTGTAACGTCATGATATCCATCTTCAGGATCGACGTCGTTATCCGAAGTTCCGTCACCAATACAAACACCAATTGGCACAACGTTATTAACAACCTCTTGCCCAGAGCTTGGCCCAGCGACGGCACTTGCTGAAACCTCTTTTACTAATCCAAACATTTGAATAAAGAATTCATCCATATCCAACGAATCAACTCGAACGCGCACATATACATCATCGTTTTCACCGAAGGTGGCTGTGCCAGTAAAATCCTGAGGATCGTTAGAGTAATCAATGTTTATGGAAGCGGTGGTAAAATCAATCTCATGATTCCCTGTTGACCCTGCCATTGCATTTAGCGCAGTGACTATTTCAGCATCCACCGCATCTTTGTCTTTACTATTGTCCAGTATGGTTGCCGCAGCTAACGCCGCTGAATCTACAGCATTTTGTAAGCGTGTTTTATTAACCAGCATATGGTTAACGTCTACAGCCAACGCTGACACCCCTAAGAAAACAAGCAAAGCAGCGGTAACTAATACGACAACTAAGCCTTGCTGTTTTCTGGGACTTTTTGATACTCGATACAACATATGAGTACCTCCAGATTTAGTTAAATTCTTCTAAGATCTGGCTACTACTTCCAGACAGTTCGTTTTCACCTCTGCCTACATATCTATCGTAACCAGTCTGCATCCGCTCCCCCGTACCATCCGGTACCACGAGTAAATTCTCTTGGGTCGCATTAGGGTTATACGTTTGTTCCGTTTTTACGAGTGCTACCGAATGCCCTAAACGAGCATCATTAGCACAGCCAACTAACACCATTACGAGAAAGACCATCATTATTCTAATCATATCTATCTCCTTATAAATCATGTCCAAATGAGCCTTCGCTACCACCATCTGTTGGTGATATTCCCTGTGAAGCTTGAGATTGCTCTGAATCCGATTCAGACGGTTCAGCGATATAAGCGCTTCGACCTAATAAGTAATATTCCAAATCATTCGGGTCAACAAAGGCGTCTGTTGGTAACGTTACTTTACTTCGGTCAATAGGACTCGCAAGTCGAGGGGTAACAAGAATGACAAGTTCTGTTTCACCAGATACATACTCTTGACTATTAAAGAGTTGCCCTAAGATGGGGACATCACCAATACCCGGCATTTTGTTACTCACATCCCTAACATTCTCGCTGAGCAATCCAGCAATACCAATAGTTTGTCCGTCGGCTAGCTCAAGCGTCGATGACGCGCTTCGACGAGTAATTGGTGGGATAAAGTAGGTCGCATTGGTTGTTCCTGGGTCAATCGTTAACGAGCTGCTATTGGCAATTTCACTCACATCAACAGCCAAGTTTAGATTGATCTTTTTATCACTCAGAACCGTTGGGATAAATTTTAATCCAACTCCATACTCTTTATATTCAATCGTAATGCCATCTTCATCTGGCACAGGGATAGGGAATTCACCACCCGCTAAAAACTCAGCTTTGGAGCCACTTAATGCCGTTAAGTTAGGCTCAGCTAATACTTTCGCCACACCATTCTGTTTGGCTACATCCAGGGCGAATGTAAACAGGGTATTACTATCAATAAACGAGCCTAAAATGCCGTAATCAGTAGAGGTTGGAATATCAAAGATTGGCGTAGCCCCTAGAACACCAGCAGGAACTGACGACGCCCCCCAAGAAATATTCGATCCGCTCGTTTGGAAGAAGTGAAAGTTTGCATCAAATTTTCTCACTAAGCTTCGCTGAACCTCGGCGACCGTCACTTCCAACATAACTTGTTGAGCACCGCCAATAGACATCAAGTTGATAACACCTGTCGCTGCAGCTTGCTCGCTACCACTTTCCTTCGATTCATCAGCTGTTTCACCCGAAGAGTAGGTTTCTGCTATTCGCATCGCTACATTCATTTGTTGCTGATTACTCACCTGCCCACTCAGCAGCAAGCGATTCTGAGCACTGTGCACCTCAATAGTTTCATCAGGAAGAAACTCATATAACTTCGCTTTTAAGCTATTAAGATCATGAGTGACTTCGATGTTGATCGATTCAATCAGCTGGCCACGGGAGTCCCACGCCATTAGGTTAGTAGCACCTAATTTTTTTCCGATTAAAAACAGCTCGCTCGATTTCAACATCACAATATCAAGTACATCAGGATCACCAAGCGACACTTTGCTCGCTTTCCCTGACAACACCACATGTGTTGATTTGTGATGAGGAACCGTTACCGTTTTACCCGTTTGTAGAGCAGCAAAGCTCAGTGTAGAGAAACAAACGAAGCTCAAAATACACGTTATTATTATTTTCATAACTCACCTCAATCCTTGACGCGAACACTAGATGCTTGAGTACCTTTAATGATCGTCACACTCGGCTTAGGTACGTATCGACGAACAACCTTTTTCTCAACTTCATGAGGGTTTCTCAGTGTCAGTTGAATACTGCCTTTACTCTTCGCTGTTAAAAGTTTTTCAGCATCTTTAGGTGAAACCTCTAATGTCACAGCTCGTACGATAATAGGACTGTTTTCATTCGTTTTTGCCGTTTGGTCTACTGCCAATACCTTGATATCTTTCAACACGGTACGAGTTGCTGCTGAGTTTTTGCTGTAAGAAACGGTGCTAAGTATGTCAACTTTATTACCTGGTAATAGAAAACCAGCCACACCAATAACGTCATCCACTCGTATTGTTACCGCACGTTTATTCTCAGGTATTAATGCAGCAAGCGTTGAGCCTTCTCCTGGAATAGTAAAACGCATTTTATGAAGCACTTCTCCAGCATAAATAGTATTGGCCACCACTTTGCCAACCAATTCAGAAGCATCGGAAAAATTATTTTCATTAATCCAATCCACTTCCATCAACTTTGTCGCTAAGAACTGTTCCTCAATAATGGTTCCAGCTTCAATTTCTTGTGATGCCACCACGACTGGATGACGCTCCACAGCTTCAACTTCAACGGTTGGTTGAACTTGATCTTCCATCCACTGCTTAGCAAAAAATACAGCCGCTAAGCCAAATACTACGGACAGTAAAAACAGTAGGAAAACTTGACTCTTATTCATTATTTTCTTCCTCGTGTCCATCAGAGGTAAAATAGACTTCCCATGCCATGGAAAGAATATCGAAGGTAATAACAGGCGGGAGTTGTTCAAACGAAAGAATATCTTTGCTTATACCAACGAGATCTTTCGGTAAACATGGGAAAAGTGGCACCTTAAGAAGCGTGTGCATTTGAGACAAACGCTCAAAGAATCCATCTTGAAGCTCTACTTCTTTATCAGCAACGACGCTCATCCATAAAGCTTCATAGTCTCGTTGGTTAAGTGGCTTGAATTCAATCTTGTAACCTAAACGACGCAAAAAGGCAGGGTCGCTTATTTTCTTGGGATTTAGATTGGTAGAGAAGGCCAGCGTTAATACAAATGGCATCGTTATCTGCTGACCATTAGGCAGCGACAAATAATCGAATGAGTACTCCATCGGTACTATCCAACGGTTAAGAAGCGCATCCACAGGCATGGGCTGACGACCAAGGTCATCAATGATAAAAATCCCATTGTTTGCCATCATTTGAACTGGTGCTAACCAGACTCGACTATTTTCTGAGTGATTGACTTCAAGCATATCCATCGTCAGTTCTCCCCCAACTTGGATATTGGGTCTTTCACAATTAAGCCAACGCTTGTCGTACTGATCTTTGAGGGAAATACTTTGATCGCTGCCGTTACTATCCAACGGTTTATGATGTTGCGCCGAGAACACCTTGATAATGTTACCCAGAGCATAGACGGCATAAGGGATAAACACAGAAGTATGTAAAGCATTCACAATACGGCTCGCAACAAATGTTTTCCCCGTTCCTGCATGTCCATACAGCAACAAAGCACGTCCCGAATTGATTGCAGGCCCAAGTACTGAAATCATTTTGTCGACACCATATACATCATTCAGTGCCGCCTCGACATGTGGCCGAGTTACTAACTCAGCTCTCAAGTCTTGTTGTTTTACCACCTCACTATATTGGGTAAGCGAAACCGGTGCGGGGCCTAAATAAGCATCACGCTTGAAAGCAAGATCCGCTTCTTCAAGCCCTTTTTCTGATAGTGAATAACGAACATGACTATGCGACACAGATGAGAGGGAAATATCAGAAGTAGGCTGAAATACTTCGATTAGTGACTTCTTTCTTAAAACGGCCAAAGCGCTTTCTACAATATGAGTAACAACACATAAATAATTAGAAAGCTCTAAAACATCCGATTTTGGGTAAGCCGACAAATGCTTAAGTACAAGGTTTTCAATAACGACTTCAGGAACACCCAACATATCAAGAGATGTAGGGACGATTGGGGCTGAAATTTGTGGCTTCAAGGTTGTTGGAGCAGTACGCCCTATAATATCCATATATTATGTCTCCCCACAAAGCTAACCAACAACAGATTTAAGTAAAGTAGCTATACATCGCTAACCCTATAACAACAGAAGGAGCAAAAGGCATCGTTACTTTATTTGAATACCGAGTATGTAAATTAGCTGTTTTATCAATGACTGGTGCAGCTCCACCAAGCACAATTATCTTATTTTCAAAATAGCTTTTAATACTAAAACAGCTCGAGTTGGACAGGTTGTATAGCAGGTAGAAAACCCCAACAACTCCAGAAGAAACCAAGATAAAGTACGATGCATCGAGTAATTGTCCCCACCCCAAATACATTCCTACAACACCTAATAACTTCACATCCCCTGCAGACATTGCTCTTAAAAAATAGAATAGCAATCCAAAACAAAAGAATACGACCGACCCAAATAAAGACATTAAGAAACTATCAAAGGTGTAACTGCTGTTGAACATTGATAAAAAATAGAAAAACAAAAAAAGAATCAATATTTTGTTTGGTATACGATGTTTCTCAACATCGTATACCGATACAGCAATTAGCAATGCCCAAAAAACAGAAGGCTCATTAATCATAATTTCAATTCATACGCTCGATATAATACTTTGAAATTTACTCACTAATGTCGTAGCCATTCCAGAGAAAATTAGCCCGACAAAAATTATGAGCGAGGCAGCACCAATGACATACTCAATAGTCGTTAACCCCTTTTGCTGTCTCACTCTCCGAGCAACCATGGCAGTAATCATTAAATACTGTTAATGATGTTATTAAGCTTAGCGGATAGGGCTGCCCCAAAACCAGTAAATATAGTGGTCAAGCCTAATACCAATAACGCTGCACCAATTACATACTCGATAACAGTCAACCCTTCTTCATCTTTCATGAATTCTTTACAATTATTCAAAAACTTATCCATGAGAACCTCTCCTTGATTTACGTATCAGGCTTTGTTTGCCTGTAAAGTAAATCTAGAGGTGAGAGATATATTTGGTTAGGATTTTTTTGCCATTTACTTGCACTTTTTTGTGGTACTTCTAATCTAAATATAAAGCTTCATTAATTAGCCACTTTTAGACTAAAAGAGAATATGAAATGCATTGGGTATCTGTATGAAAATAGTAACCCCGTTATTATCGAATAAAGAGAGTGATTTCAACTCCGTTATTATCAATAAAATAAGTCACTATTTCTCTATTGCAAATTTCAAACAAGACATATCTATAATCAGTAACTTAGACGTCAGACTGGTATTTTTCATTTTGAATACCCCTGATAAAATCCAACTACTTACCATGGCTTTATCTATTTGCGAAAATTTGAACAAAATAATTGTTATTATTTGCTCTGACCCGTTACCTAATATCGTTCGAAATCATAAGAATATATTTTTCATCATAGAAACAAACAGTAATCATCTGACCAGTCAATTCGAAGAGCTTAAGGCTAAGACACGGCATATGTTCGAGTCCCACTTCGATATCGACAGAGACACAAACAACAACAACCAGCTGCCTGTAAAAGCCTTCACATCCGAAGTCGTTAACTTTGTGATGGACAACATCAACAAAGAAATCAGAGAAACAGAGATCGCCGAGAAATGTCACTGTTCAACCACCTATTTTTCTAAGAAGTTTCATCTACACTTTGGAGTAAGCTTTAGAGACTTCGTGTGCGATAAACGCATTCTACTTGCCAAAAAGTTAATCGAGGCAGATACCGAATCAAAAATTGCTGTCATTGCCTATCAATGTGGATACAAGGATGTGTCATATTTCTCGAGAATTTTTAAGAAACGGACTGGAGTAACGCCTGCAAGTTACAGGCGAGCCTGCACAGATAACGGAAAACAAAGAACATAAACGCTAATTTTACTCCCTAAAAGAAAAAATCATGGTACATTTAACATGATTTTAACAAAAATAACTTAGCGAAAAACATGGAGTTAGACAATGATTCAGCCTAACGAGTTTAGCCAAGAACAAGCAACAGCTCTCCCTACACCCAATGACATGATTTTAAAATGGGCAGAAGAACGCCCAGATGAAGTCTACTTAAAGCAAATTATTAACCGCCAATTTGTTGAGTTTACTTATAAAGAAGTGGCCGACAAAGCACTGAAACTGGCGTCAGCATTAGAAGGACTCGGAGCCCAACCCGGTGATCGAGTCGCTCTCGTATCGAAAAACTGTGCAGAATGGTTTATCTGCGATCTTGCCATGATGTTAGGAGATTTTGTCAGCGTCCCAATCTTTCCAACAGCGGGTGCCGATACCATACAGTACTGTATTGAACACAGTGAAAGTAAAATTGTGATTGCGGGTAAACTCGACGATCCTAAGGCCACTCAAAAAGTACTGGATGATAATCCAAACTTGGTGAGTATCTCACTTCCCTACGATAGCGCAGCGAAGTGCCAACATACTTTCGAACAACTCATCGATACCCATGAACCCTCAACCAAGCGTCCTCAGCATCACGATGATAAAGTAATGTCGCTTGTTTATACTTCGGGTACATCAGGGCTACCAAAAGGCGCGATGCTCACATACGGCGCCTTTACGTGGTCAGTTCAACGGTTGATCGATCATATTGGTATCCAACCCGGCGATCGCTTGTTCTCTTATCTACCGCTTGCCCATATTACAGAACGCGTTTACATCTTTGGCTCATCGGTAATGGGCGGTATAGTCACTGCTTTCCCGGAGTCTTTAGATACCTTTATTGATGATGTGAAAATGCATCGCCCTACTCTATTTATTTCAGTTCCTCGTTTATGGACTCTGTTCCAGCAACGAATCCAAGATAAGCTTCCGCAGAAGAAACTGAATTTCTTACTTAAGATTCCGTTTATCAACAACATCATTAAGAAGAAACTGGCTGATGGCCTAGGGTTAGATCAAGCCCGCGTTTTGGGATGTGGTTCAGCTCCGGTATCACCGGCTCTACTCGCATGGTATGAGAGTGTTGGTCTACACATTACCGAGGCTTGGGGGATGACAGAGTCTTTCGCCTACAGCACGATTAATCACCCGTTTAGAGCCGACAAAATTGGTACTGTGGGTAATGCTGGTCCGGGCATCGAACTCAAAATTGCAGAAGATGAAGAAATTTTGGTTCGAAGCAAAGGTATGTTCTCTGGCTATTACAAAAATGACATAGCCACCCAAGAGTCTTTTAACTCTGAGGGATGGCTTCATACTGGCGATATTGGTGATATCGACAGCGAGGGCTACCTAACGATCCGGGGACGTAAAAAAGACACCTTTAAAACTGCGAAAGGTAAGTTTGTGGCTCCAGTGCCAATCGAAAACAAACTGTTTGAATACAGCCGCGTAGAAATGATGTGTTTGATCGGCTTAGGCTTACCTGGTCCTATCCTACTCGTGGTACCGCATGACTTCCCTAATTTTGATCGGGCTCGTTATGAAAGAACAAGTAAACGTGTCATTGAAAAAATGAACGAACAGTTAGCCTCGCATGAGAAGATCAAAGGGGTACTGATGATTAAGGAACCGTGGAGCATCGACAACGGTGTACTTACCCCTACTCTCAAGATAAAGCGACATATCCTTGAGCAGAAATACCATGAAATCGGTCATAACTGGCCGAAAGATAAATTGGTGGTTTGGGAAGAGTAATCAAAACCGAGAGGGAGCCATTACGGCTCCTTTTTTAGCACCAAAGCGCTCAACCTGAGATCAGTCACTGACTCACCTAACACACTCCACTCACTCCCAAAACGATTTCTTCAGTTCCTTATCAACTTGTTCCTGTGTAATCCCGACATCTCTCAACAAATATTCTGGTAACTCAGACAGCTGCTTTCTGGTTCTACGATTCTGAAGATAACGCTCAAAGTTAGAATAGAATTTCTTAATTGATAACGATGATAAGAATGATTGGTTAGCCCTTGATGTCGCTGTTATCGTGTTCATAGCCTATCTCCTGTTGATTTTTCGCTTTATCATGGTTAATAATCAACCAATAGATAAATATCGACAAACGATAGATACTGACATTCAGTTAAGGAAAACTAATGTGAGAGAACGAACCCCACCTTTCCAAGGGATCTACTATTTTTATACTGCGGCTGAAACAGGCAGTTTTAAACTCGCGGCTGAAAAGCTGTTCGTCACGGCAGCTGCCGTCAGCCAACAAATTCGTCAACTTGAAGAGTGGCTAGGTGCAGACTTGTTTATTCGTCAGCACCGAAAAATAGTACTCACTCACGAAGGTGATGTGCTTTACCTGCAAGCTAAGAAAGGCTTTGCTCATATTCAAGATGGGGTAAGACGAATAAACCAAGACCCCAATCCTACTCAACTGTCTATTTCAACCGTACCATCATTTGCTCAACACTGGTTGGTGCCTAGAATTGGAGACTTTCGCGATCGTCACCCTGATCTATCCATGTTGATTGAACCGACCAACAAGCTGGTGACGTTTGAAGATTCTAATGTCGATGTCTGCGTTCGATATGGTCATGGTAATTATCCAAACATTGAATCACGTTGGTTAATGGACGAAGTGGTTTACCCTGTCTGCCACCCTATCTACCAAGAGAAGCATGGTATTTATGACATCGACGATCTACACAAAGCAGAGCTAATTGAAGACCGATGGCCAGATATGGATTGGAATCTATGGCTAGACATTGTAGGAGCGAAGGCAGGACGCTCATCACTGCAATTTGATGGCTCGCATTTTGTTTTAGAAGGTGCGTTATCCGTACAAGGCGTTGCTCTTGTGAAGCACAGTTTGGTCTATCGGTATTTGCAGGAAAAGAAACTCGTTCGAATCGGTAACTTAGCACTCAAGCCTAAATACAATTACTTCTTATGTGCCCCTGCTGGCTACTTTCATCGAGAAAAGATAAAGCGTTTTGAGGCTTGGATGCAAAATCAGGTTCGGTTGTTTGGGAATAGAGGTCGAGAAGAACTAACTATTATCGAGACAGATTACCAGCTTAAATGGTCTGATAATTCATAAAGCGAAACTGGTATACTTAGCTCAAATAAATGGCGAGAACATCTCATGACACAAGACAATAATCCACTTCACGGTATCACTCTACAGAAGCTACTGACTGAATTGGTTGAACATTACGGTTGGGAAGAGTTGAGTTACATGGTAAACATCAACTGCTTTAAAAAAGACCCGAGCATTAAATCGAGCTTAAAATTTTTGCGTAAAACAGATTGGGCACGCACCAAAGTAGAGCAGATTTACATCGACTTAAAGCGTTAGTCTCTCCCTGCTTTATCAGTCCCGTGTTGAATAAATACGGGACAACCCCTGAGTATACTTTTTAGGGGCTACATCAGCACCTCGCACCTCGCACCTCGCACCTCGCACCTCGCACCTCGCACCTCGCACCTCGCACCTCGCACCTCGCAGTATATTACAAACAATAAAAAGCCCCGCAAGCTTTCACTTGCGGGGCTTTTTTAGCTAATTTAGAAAAGGGCTAATTACTTACCAGCTTCTTTTTCTGCTTTAACTTTTGCAATCACTTCGTCAGCAACGTTAGTTGGACATGGTGCGTATTGCGCGAATTCCATAGAGAATTGGCCACGACCAGAAGTGATAGTACGTAGGTGACCGATGTAGCCGAACATCTCAGAAAGAGGTACGTCAGCTTTAATACGAACACCAGTAACGCCAGCTTGTTGATCTTTGATCATGCCACGACGACGGTTAAGGTCACCGATAACATCACCAACGTGATCGTCTGGAGTGAACACGTCAACGTTCATGATAGGCTCAAGAAGTTGCGCGCCAGCTTTAGGCATAGATTGACGGAATGCGCCTTTCGCTGCGATTTCAAATGCGATAGCAGATGAATCGACTGCGTGGAAGCCACCATCGAAAAGTTCAACTTCAACGTCTAGCGTAGGGAAGCCAGCTAGTACGCCGTTATCCATCATGCCAGCAAAGCCTTTCTCAACTGCAGGCCAGAATTCTTTAGGAACGTTACCGCCCACAACTACTGAGTTGAACTTGAAGCCAGAACCTGCTTCACCTGGTTTGATACGGTAATCGATCTTACCGAATTGACCAGAACCACCAGACTGTTTCTTATGCGTGTAGCTATCTTCAATTGCTTGAGTGATAGTTTCACGGTAAGCAACTTGAGGAGCACCAACTGTTAGGTCAACGCCGTAAGTACGCTTAAGGATATCTACCTTGATGTCTAGGTGAAGCTCACCCATACCTTTAAGGATAGTTTCGCCAGTTTCTTCGTCAGTCTCAACTTGGAAAGATGGATCTTCTGCAACCATTTTACCGATCGCGATACCCATTTTCTCAGAACCGCCTTTATCTTTTGGAGATACAGCGATAGAGATTACTGGAGTTGGGAAAACCATTGGCTCAAGCGTTACTTGGTCTTTTGGATCACATAGAGTGTGACCAGTTTGAACGTTCTTCATACCAACGATCGCAATGATGTCACCAGCTTGTGCGCTAGTTAGTTCGTTACGGTCATCAGCTTGCATCTCAACCATACGGCCAACACGCTCAGTTTTACCTGTGAATGAGTTAAGGATCGTGTCACCTTTGTTCAATTTACCAGAGTAAATACGAACGAAAGTTAGAGCACCGAAACGGTCATCCATGATTTTGAACGCAAGCGCTTTGAAAGTTTCTTCAGTAGAAACGATAGCGTGGTTGCCTGTTTCTTCGCCGTTCTCATCCATTAGAGGTTGAGGATCAACT
Source organism: Vibrio sp. 10N.222.49.A3 (assembly GCF_041475145.1). Taxonomy (NCBI): domain Bacteria; kingdom Pseudomonadati; phylum Pseudomonadota; class Gammaproteobacteria; order Vibrionales; family Vibrionaceae; genus Vibrio; species Vibrio sp. 10N.222.49.A3. The sequence continues at coordinate 49,111 of NZ_JBFRVM010000075.1, read as the reverse complement.
TCAGTTGGAGAAGGTAGGTAATCTACTACAGCATCAAGGATAACTTGCATGCCTTTGTTCTTGAACGCAGAACCACAGAACGTAGGGAAGAATGCGATATCACGAGTACCTTTACGGATACAACGTTTGATATCTTCGATAGAAGGCTCTTCACCTTCCATGTAAGCTTCCATTAGGTCATCGTCTTGCTCTACAGCAGTTTCGATTAGCTCTTCACGGTATTGCTCAACGTCATCAACCATGTCCGCAGGAACATCAGTGATTTCGTAGTTTTCAGGAAGACCAGTGTCATCCCAAACGTATGCTTTACGGCTTAGAAGGTCTACAACACCCACGAATTCATCTTCGCGGCCGATTGGTAGAACCATAACTAGAGGAGTTGCACCTAGAACGTTTTTAACTTGGTCAACAACGTTGTAGAAATCTGCACCCATACGGTCTAGTTTGTTAACGAAGATCAGACGAGATACTTCTGATTCGTTAGCGTAGCGCCAGTTAGTTTCTGATTGTGGTTCAACACCACCAGAACCACAGAATACACCGATACCGCCATCAAGTACTTTAAGAGAACGGTATACTTCAACTGTGAAGTCAACGTGTCCAGGAGTATCGATAACGTTTAGACGGTGACCGTTCCAGAAACAGCTTACAGCTGCTGATTGGATAGTAATTCCGCGCTCAGCTTCCTGTTCCATGAAGTCAGTAGTTGATTCGCCATCATGTACTTCACCAGTCTTGTGGATCTGACCAGTTAGCTTAAGGATACGCTCAGTGGTAGTTGTTTTACCCGCATCAACGTGCGCGAAAATACCAATGTTTCTGTATTTCGATAAATCTGCCATTGTCTTACTCTGTTAATAGGATATAAAATGCGCGCAGAGTATATCACAATCTGTGAGGACTGATAGCTTTGCATGCATTTGGGACTAAAAAACTTTGCCTTTTTCTAACATATAGAAAAAGGCAATCTGAAGAAACAATCTAAATGATTGTTAAGTTTAGTGCTAACTTAAAGCGAAAATAGCGTTTAAGTTAGACTGAATTTCTGCTGTATAGAGTAGCTGAAGTGAGCTCAATTACAACTCATCAAAAGCATTAATTGCTTCCGATAATTTTTTCACACCGTGGATCTGCATTCCTGGAATGCCACCTTTAGGCATGTTAGCCGCTGGTACAATGGCTCTCTTGAAGCCGTGTTTAAACGCCTCATTTAAGCGCTCTTGACCGCTCGGTACAGGTCGAATCTCACCAGCAAGGCCTACTTCGCCAAAAACCACCACATCTTTTGGCAATGCGCGGTCTCTGAAACTCGAAAGTAAAGCCATTACCAATGCAAGATCAGCACTGGTTTCGGTTACTTTAACACCACCAACGACATTCACAAACACATCTTGGTCAGCCATTTGTAAGCCGCCGTGTTTATGCAGCACGGCTAGTAACAATGACAGTCGATTTTGCTCGAGACCAACAGCGACACGACGCGGGTTAGCCAGCTGCGAATAATCCACCAGCGCTTGGATTTCAACAAGGAGTGGACGCGTTCCTTCCCAAACTACCATCACTGAACTGCCTGAGGTTTCTTCTTCACCACGAGACAGAAAAATAGCCGATGGATTGCTAACTTCTTTTAGCCCTTGCCCTGTCATAGCAAACACACCTAGCTCATTCACTGCACCAAAACGGTTCTTGTGGCTGCGCAAGGTTCTAAAACGACTGTCCGTTCCGCCATCTAACAGCACCGAGCAGTCAATAATGTGTTCAAGTACTTTTGGTCCAGCTAAGGTACCGTCTTTAGTTACGTGTCCCACTAGGAATACGGCAACGTTGTTCTGTTTCGCATAGCGCGTTAATGCGGTTGCCGATTCGCGCACCTGAGCAACACTACCTGGAGACGATTGAACATCAGCGACATGCATAACTTGGATTGAATCGATAACCATGATCTTAGGCTGCTCTCTTTCTGCAACCTGACAGATTTTATCAACATTGGTTTCAGAGAGCATTTTGAGATGCTCTTTTGGTAACCCTAATCGAGATGCTCGCATCGCAACTTGTTGAAGAGATTCTTCGCCAGTGACATAAAGTGTCGGTAACTGGGAAGAAAGCTGACACATAGTCTGCAATAACAGCGTTGATTTACCGGCACCAGGGTTACCACCAATAAGAATCGCAGCGCCAGGTACAACACCACCACCAAGTACACGATCAAGCTCTTTGAAGCCACTACTAAAGCGCGGGACCTCTTGCAAGTCGATTTCCGATAGCGTTTGAACCGAAGATTCAGTTGCACCACCAGCGTAACCACTTAGTCGTTCATTGCGCGCGACCTGAGGTGAAGCGGCTAACCTAACTTCTGTAATCGTGTTCCAAGCACCACATGCATTGCACTGCCCTTGCCAACGTGGAAAGTCAGCACCACAGTCATTACACACATAAGCTCGCTTTGCCTTAGCCATAAAACCTCAATAATTTGCTTAGTAACGGGTAAATGTTGCTATTTTGTTACCCCGTTGACCGTACAGGTGAAAATAAAAGTTGCAGTAGGGCCACGAATACCTAAAGATCAAATACAACTCGTCGATAACAATAACGCACCATCCATTCTAACAAGAAAAGTATGCAGCAATCTGAAATTCTATCTGTAGCAGAACGACTTATTCCGGCCTACCATGCCGAAGATTTCGAATTCCTTCTTTCTCAAATGACAGAAGGCGAATCACCGTCTCTAAAACTGCTCGTTAAAATGGAACTGAATCGTATCATGGCTCCGTGCACAAAGAGCATTGATTTACGCGGGCGTATTGATAATGAATGTCATCAATTCACGCTAGACGAGCGTAAACATTGGCTTGATGACATAGCTTTGAACGCGTATCAACGTGGTACTAAAAAATTTAAAGGTTATACCGAGGGCGTGTGGGAGTTAGTGATGACACCTCGCATTCAACCTCTTCGTAATATTGTTAAAACATCCTCTAAAGATGACCACGATATCACTAACGCTGATAGCCCCTATGAAGCAGAAGCCATTAACCTCGGTTACGATTTAAAACGCAAAGAAAACAGACTCAAGATTAGCTCACAGGTTGAAATCACCACGCCTAAAGGACAAAGCCTACATGGTGTGACAGTTGATATTTCTCCGTCGGGTGCAAAGTTCAAGGTACCAAGGGCGTTTAAATACAACCTAGGGGAAATCATCAGTGTTAAATTCACTGAGCTTGTTGAGAAGTCACTAGAAGCCGATGTTAATGAGGCGGTTGAATTTCGTATTCTGGGTATTGATGAATCCTACGAGAACAATGCAGTCAAATTTTTAAGATGCATGAGAATCAGCGATACAACGAGTGTGGCTCGTTTACTCGATGAATCTCTAAATAGTGTCAGCAAGAAAACCAGCCATGAGAATCAAGATAGGCTCATTCGAACGCGAACTCGCGGTATTGAACACACCTATCTAAAGTACACCTGTAATCTCCCTCTATTCTTCAGTGGTAGTGAGTTGAAGCTCGCGCTGCTCACGGATAACAATCATCCCCAATGGCAATACTGGCATGATGAGCGTAACCAACAGGCTCTGGGTACTTTGTTCAACGAACAACGTATGAACTTACTCGCTAAGCCTGGCGTGAAGGGAACCAGTAACGTTATCTACTCTTTTACCCATGAACATAAAAATAAGACCTTGTTCTACTCGATGATGCTGCCTGAAGCTTCTCGTGAAGAGAGGCAACTGTTCTGGCACATCGGCGGTAAACGTAAAAGTTGGAAGGCGTTCAAATTCTCGGTTTTCGAATTATCCGACTCTGAGCGACAAGCCTTAGCTGAGCATTCAGATACGCTTGCTCAAAGCTCAGCGCAACTGACTCATTGCGGTATCTTGCAAGAGATCGGTGATCATGAAAGTGCTGCCGATTATCTATTAAGTGAAAAACCACGCATTCCAAGCAGTGACCTTAATCGCTTTCGTCATCCGCGAACGGTGGTGGGAAACATTCAAAGTATCTACTTTGATTCCCAAAGTCGTCGTAAAGAACCGAGATATAGCTTTAAATCGCCAATTCAACTCACATCACAAGATAGCCCAACAATAAATGGACACACTGTAGACATATCAAAACGTGGCCTAAGCATTACCCTTGAACACCCAATGGTACTCAAGATTGATGATCCTGTTGTGGTGAATTTTAATGAACTGCAACTCTATGATAAAAACTTGCCATTAAGCACAGTGCCTTACCACGTAATTCGTGTAAGCCCGAACGGTTGCAACGTTCAATTGGTTATCACTGAGAATGCAAAAACAATGCGTACCATCGCCTTCCTCAATGGGCTTATCGATCAGAACCAAAGTAAGCTAAATAAAAAGCAAGAAATACTGCCCACCGATTCACTGCTTAAATCACTGCACACTGTTTTGCTTAACAAAATGGTCAGTAATCCAATTTTCATTGATAAGCCGGGCTCAACGTTGCGTTGTAAGCTCATTGGTGTGAACTTCCCGCTGAACAAGCATCTAGCGTTACTCGCTAAACTTGGGCACAACCAAAAGTTTTCACTGGAACCGATTTTCAAAGGTCACTCTAATTCACTATTAGCTGAGCCACTGAAAAGAATTGAAGGTGCAGAGCCAAAACATCATGACGTATACATTGCTGCGATAAAGTTTGGTAACAAGATTCAATCTGTACATACGAAGTTGGTGAAAGACTTTGCATCTACGAAAGAACGTATTTCTTTCATCAAGAAGGCACAAGATCTGGGTGATGTGTATGTACTGCGAGTCACTACCGCCCCTATCTTTAATCCATTAACCAGCTTGTTCCAATCAGACTTAGCCGAGCTTTCGCGCATCAGTATGCACCAAGCGAAGAAGTTAGAGAGTGAGGTCACCGCTTTTATTGGTTATGGTGAGATAGAGGACATTACCGATGAAGTATTGATTCGATTGGAACTCTCGCACTAAATAGCCAGATCAACTTACCGGTTGTCGACTTATCGGATTTAAAAGTAGAAAAAGCAGGCTCATCACCTGCTTTTTTGTATCCGTTATACCGCCCTAAATATGACTAAGGCTTCGCTTGCCAGCTGATTTTTTGCTGCTTAGCTAATACACCTGACAAGATACAAAGCACCCCACCTAAGCCAGCATAACGCACAGCAGTTTGAGCTTGTTGTTCAACTTTCGGTTTTGCATGGTAAGCAATCCCTAAACCGGCAGAACCCATCATAACCAAGTCATTGGCACCATCCCCCACGGCAACGGTGTTATGCAGTTCCAGTTCATACTCTTCAGCAAGTTCTACCAAGATATCCGCTTTGGTCTGTGCGGAAACAACATCGCCTAATACTTCACCCGTCAATTTACCATTGACGATCTCTAGCGTGTTTGACTGAGCGTGGTCAAGATCAAGCGTATCTTTCAGGTAGTCTGAGAAATAAGTAAAACCACCCGATGCAATCGCCGTCTTCCAGCCAAGTTTATTCAGAGTATTCACTAGCTCAACCAAGTCTGGCATGAATGGTAATGACTGGCGCACTTGCTCCAGTATCGACTCATCCGCACCTTTCAGTGCCCCAACGCGTTGGCGTAGGCTCTGTTCAAAGTCGAGCTCGCCTTGCATCGCACGCTCTGTGATTTCAGAAACTAACTCTCCGACTCCTGCGAGCTTTGCTATCTCATCGATGCATTCAATTTGAATTGCTGTGGAGTCCATATCCATCACGATCAAACCTGGCTTAGATAAGTCTGGGACCTCGCTAAGGCAAGCATAATCAAGCTTCAGTGCTTGTAAAATTTCTTCGTGTGCCGGGGTTAAGTTCCCTGACATCAGTGCCACTTCGTAATGTCCCACCTTCCACGTATTGAGGATGGTGTTGTAGGTACCAGTGAAAAAGTCGATGTCATCAAATGATTGTGGAGATAAGTACTCACCGAACACAATCCAATTGGCTTTAGATTTTGCGAGTTGAGAAGCGAAACGTGTCTCGGGGAGTCGGGTTAATAATGTCGTATGCCTTTTAATCGGCAGATATTTCTGAGCGTCCATGTGTATGATTCCTAATTAACTATGCTAAACGTTAACCTATTGCAATTTGAAAACGCAAGTCTCAATATGTCTTAATCATAACATTTGTTTATTTCAGGCTTCGTGAAACATGAATGAATCATTGTTCTCAATACGTAACGCTTTACGAGTACTAGCCCTAATTCTGTTGGCTGCTATGTTCGTGGTAACCATTAAAAACACAGTAGTGATCAGTAAAGGTAATGAGAAGATCCAAGCAAAACAGTTGGAAACGCTGACCAAACTACTGATCTCACAGGCATCACTTTCAGCCAGTAAGATGATCACTCAGCAAGACCAAGAGCGCCTACTAGAGCTCACTAACCAACTCTCTCAGGATCGATTGGTATTTGATACCACCATCTACGATGCAGAAGGGATTCGACTGGCTTCGAGTGAAAAAGCGCTCTCGGTACGCGAGGTTCTTGGCTTAGACACACCTCTTTCAACGGCAAGTATCGGCAGGCAGCAACTCGTTGAACCTATTTACTCTCCAGAGAGTACGATCATTGGCTTTATCCGCGTGACTTTTGAGACAGGAAAAATGACAGCTATTTCTGACCATCACTACCGTAAGAGCGATCGCTACATGATCGGTATGGTCTTAATGGGGTTTGTCAGTGGCGTGTTGTTCATCATGCTTATTCGTAAAAGAAAGGCTAAGTCTGGGGAAAACTGGCTGCTTAAAAATGTCAGCTCTTAACAGCTTATACCAATCACAGTAAGTAAGTGATCAGAAATAGCGCAGGAAAAAGGCTTGAGAACAAGGCGTGATTTTCTGATAAGTAGTTATTCTACAATCAAAAATCACAACGCAGTTATCGAGTGTTTTAACTAGCTAGGCTGACCAGTTATTTACTACGATTGGTATTAGTTTAACAAATCCAATAAAAAGCCCCGAAGCTCAGGCAGCAACGGGGCTTTTGTTATCTATTAAACTTTGCGGTATCTATTAAGCTTTTTGAAATCTATTAGCTGATTAGTCTTGGTCACCAAGCAGCACAGAGTCGAGTGCGATAACCATCATGTCGTTGAAAGTCGTTTGACGTTCATCTGATGTGGTTTGCTCACCAGTTTTGATGTGATCAGAAACAGTACAAATAGTCAGAGCTTTTGCGCCGTATTCAGCACATACACCATAGATACCCGCCGCTTCCATCTCTACGCCGACAATGCCGTACTTGTCCATGACTTCGAACATTTCAGGATCTGGCGTGTAGAACAACTCAGCAGAGAATAGGTTGCCAACCTTTACGTCTACACCACGCGCTTTTGCCGCATCTTCTGCCGCACGCACCATTTTGTAATCCGCAATAGCCGCGAAGTCATGACCTTTAAAGCGAATACGATTCACTTTTGAGTCGGTACACGCACCCATGCCGATAACCACATCGCGTACTTTGATATCTTCGCTCACTGCACCACAACTGCCGACACGAATGATCTTTTTCACACCAAAGTCTTTGATCAGCTCAGTCGCGTAAATAGAACAAGATGGAATGCCCATACCATGCCCCATTACCGAAACCTTACGGCCTTTGTAAGTCCCCGTGTAACCAAACATGTTACGAACATCGCACACTTGAACCACTTCTTCTAGGAAGGTTTCAGCGATGTATTTTGCACGTAGCGGATCGCCGGGCATTAGAACTACGTCAGCGAAATCACCCATTTCAGCATTAATATGTGGAGTAGCCATTGAAAATATCCTTAATCTCAAAACAAAAAAAAGAGAGAGGTTTCCCTCTCTCTTCGTTAACTATTATAGAAAGCTTGTACCGTGTCCCATTGGCGATGTGCCAAAGTAAGACGCTAAGCTTTGACCGATATCAGCGAAGGTATCGCGACGGCCTAGAGAGCCAGCAGGAACCTTGTTTCCGTAAACAATCACAGGGATGTGTTCACGAGTATGGTCAGTACCTGGCCATGTCGGATCACAACCGTGGTCAGCAGTTAGGATAAGTACATCATCTTCTTTCATCATATCGATGATTTCATTGATACGGCCATCGAAGTACTCAAGTGCCGCTGCGTAACCTGCAACATCACGGCGGTGACCGTAAGCTGAGTCGAAATCAACGAAGTTAGTGAACACGATAGTGTTGTCGCCCGCTTCAGTGATCGCTTCTTTAGTTGCTTCAAATAGCGCAGGAATACCTGTTGCTTTCGTTTTCTGAGTAATACCACAACCCGCGTAGATATCAGAGATCTTACCGATTGAGTGAACATTACCGCCCTTCTCATCAACCAACTTCTGAAGAACTGTCGCCGCTGGCGGCTCAACAGAAAGGTCACGACGGTTACCAGTACGTTCGAACTGACCTTTACCTGGGCCAATGAACGGGCGCGCAATAACACGGCCGATGTTGTAGTCTTCTAGCTCTTCACGAGCAATCTGACAAAGGTCTAATAAGTTCTGTAGACCGAATGTCTCTTCATGACATGCGATTTGGAAAACAGAGTCTGCTGAAGTATAGAAGATTGGCAAGCCACTCTTCATGTGTTCTTCACCCAGGTTATCTAGGATTTCTGTACCCGATGAGTGACAGTTACCTAAGAAGCCAGATAGACCTGCACGCTCAAGGATGCGATCAGTCAGTTCTTTTGGAAAGCTGTTTTCTTTGTCGGTGAAGTAGCCCCAGTCAAACAATACCGGTACACCTGCGATTTCCCAGTGACCTGATGGCGTGTCTTTACCAGAAGACAGCTCCGCAGCGTGACCGTACGCGCCAATGATCTCAGCGTCTGCATCCATACCAGGAGCAAAACGGCCTGTAGACTCTTTGTGAGCCACCGCAAGGCCTAGCTTAGACAAGTTTGGCAGCGTTAGTGGACCTTTACGATCCGCGTTGTCTGCAAGGCCTTGATCACAATGGTCAGCAATGTGACCCATAGTGTCTGAACCTACATCACCGAATGTGTCCGCATCTGCTGTTTCGCCGATACCGAATGAATCTAAAACTAAAATAAATGCTCTTTTCATTTTCTTCACCAACTTATTGCTCTTTGCACCAGAACTCTGTTTATCGGCATACACAAGGTATGCCGATACCTGTTATTTACACGTCTTCAGATCGAATCTGACGGTAAACGTCTGGCGTTGCTGTATATTCTCCGCCCACAGTGATTGCATTTTGTAATGCTTTTGCAGCTTCTTGCCACTGTTGTTCATTGCGAGCATGAATCATTGCTAATGGTTTATCGTCGCTTGCAACTTCGCCAAGGCGAATGAAGCTATCAAAACCGACTGCGTAATCAATGCTGTCTGTTGCTACGCGGCGACCACCGCCCATACCAACGACAGCCATACCAATTGCACGCGTATCCATCGCTGATACTACACCACTTTCGAGTGCGTACACTGGTTTAACAATTTCTGCTTTTTCTAGGTAGTTATCGTAGTTCGTTACGAAATCAGTTGGACCACCAAGGCCCGCTACCATTTTACCGAAGCACTCTGCTGCTTTACCGTTATCCAGTACTGCCATCAGTTTTTCACGCGCTTCGTCTGAATCTTTTGCAAGGTTACCCAGAACCAGCATTTCAGCACACGATGCCATCGTAATTTCTAGCAAACGAGGGTTACGATATTCGCCGGTTAGAAATTGAACCGCTTCACGTACTTCTACTGCGTTACCCGCTGAAGAAGCCAGAACTTGGTTCATGTCCGTTAGGATTGCTGTTGTTTTAGTGCCTGCACCGTTTGCTACTGCAACGATAGATTTTGCTAGTTCTTCAGAAGCTTCATACGTTGGCATGAATGCGCCTGAACCGACTTTTACGTCCATCACTAGAGAATCAAGGCCAGCAGCCAGTTTCTTAGATAGGATTGAAGCGGTGATTAGCGAGATGTTATCTACTGTTGCTGTGATATCACGAGTCGCGTAAACACGCTTGTCAGCCGGTGCTAGGTCGCCCGTTTGGCCGATGATCGCCACGCCAGCTTCTTTGGTTACGGCACCAAACACATCGTTGGTTGGTGTAATGTTGTAACCAGGGATAGATTCTAGCTTGTCTAGCGTACCGCCAGTGTGGCCTAAACCACGACCAGAGATCATTGGAACGAAACCGCCACATGCTGCCACCATAGGGCCAAGCATCAGAGAAGTTACGTCGCCAACACCACCAGTGGAGTGTTTATCAACGATTGGGCCATCAAAGTTCATGTGGCTCCAGTCAATCACCATGCCTGAATCACGCATTGCACATGTTAGTGCGATACGTTCTGGCATCGTCATTTCATTAAAAAAGATAGCCATTGCGAATGCGGCAATTTGGCCTTCAGAAACCGTGTTTTTAGCGACACCTTGGATGAAAAAGTTAATTTCTTCTGTGGTCAGTACTTCGTTATCACGTTTTCTGCGAATAATTTCTTGAGGTAGATACATTAGTGCCTCCCAAACTCTAGTGAGTATGGTGTGTAGGGAAAGAGGTAATATGGAGTGACTTAACGCCACTCCATCAAACAGACTTTATTGTTATACCCGATAGGGAAATTAGTATGCTGCTGGATCTGCAGTTTCGTCTGTCACTTCTAATGTATTAAGAAGGTTAGTTAGTAGGCTTGAAGCACCAAAACGGTAGTGCATGTTGTCTGCCCACTCAGCGCCTAGTAGCTCATCAGCCATCGCTAGGTAAGCTTGAGCATCTTCAGCTGTACGTACGCCACCAGCTGGTTTGAAACCCACTGTTTTAGCTACGCCCATGTCACGAATAACTTCAAGCATCATGCGCGCGTACTCTGGAGTCGCGTTTACTGGCACTTTACCTGTTGAAGTTTTGATGAAGTCTGCACCTTCTTCGATACAGATCTGAGAAGCTTTCTTAATCAGTGCTTCTTCTTTTAGCTCACCAGTTTCGATGATCACTTTAAGCGTGATGTCACCACAAGCGGCTTTACATTGCTTAACTAGCTCAAAGCCAACTTCTTCGTTGCCAGCAATAAGAGCACGGTATGGGAATACTACGTCAACTTCGTCTGCGCCGTACGCTACCGCTGCTTTTGTTTCTGCAACAGCAATTTCGATGTCGTCATTACCATGAGGGAAGTTAGTTACAGTCGCAATGCGTACTTCTGGAGTACCTTGCTCACGCAACGCTTTCTTAGCGGCTGGGATAAAGCGAGGGTAAATACAGATTGCAGCGGTGTTGCCAACTGCAGTCTTCGCGTCATGACAAAGTTCCACTACTTTTTCAGTAGTATCGTCGTCATTTAGCGTAGTTAGGTCCATAAGTTTAAGTGCACGTAGAGCTGCTGCTTTTAAATCGCTCATTTCTATCTCCGATCAATATATTCAAATAGTTAACTACTTCACCATCCATCCAGTATAGATGGATATTTTAGTAATGCTCAGTAGTCACAAATGAACGGACTTGGTTCCCTGAAGACTTGATAACTTTCGCTACCAATTGCAATCCTTGTCACCGCACAGTACCAGTTTGGTCTATGGCACAACAAATCAGTCATGTTGTGTCTAACATCTATAGTGTATTGCTAATATAGCGTATTGCTAAGTTTGGCTTAATCCCAGAAGAATAACGTTCGAGCTAATCTCAATGTTACTTTCTTGCCAGCAGAGACATCCTATCCCTTTAGCTAATACATTATAGGTATCCATCAATAAATTGTAGTGCTCCTTAGAACGCAAACGGTTTGTATCTCAAAAAAACATTCTAGACCCATTTTCGACTCCAAGCATTCACTCATGCTAATGCTCAAAATCACTAGGCCCAAAAACAAAAAAGCCCCGCAGCAATTTCTTGCTACGGGGCGATATTATTATGGCGTCTATATATCGATTTCTAACTGATTAGAAAGATAAGAAGAAGCCAGCAATTGTTGCTGCCATCAGGTTAGATAGAGTACCAGCTACAACCGCTTTAACACCCATACGTGCGATGTCGTGACGACGGTTTGGAGCAATACCACCTAGACCACCTAGAAGAATCGCAATTGAAGAAAGGTTTGCGAAACCACATAGAGCGAACGAGATAATTGCTTGAGTCTTAACAGACATTACTTGACCAGTCGCTTCAACGATTTGAGCGTTTTCACCGATGTATGGTACGAAGTTTAGGTATGCAACGAATTCGTTAACAACTGTCTTCTGACCAATGAAAGAACCAGCAATAGTTGCTTCTTCCCATGGAACACCAATGATGAATGCTAACGGTGCGAAGATCCAACCTAGAAGAAGTTCTAGAGTTAGGTTTTCCATACCGAACCAACCACCGATGCCACCTAGGATACCGTTGATAAGAGCGATTAGACCGATGAATGCTAGTAGCATTGCACCAACGTTAAGTGCTAGTTGTAGACCAACTGACGCACCGCCAGCAGCTGCATCGATAACGTTAGCAGGCTTGTCGTCGCCACCGTCGATGTCTGAACCTAGGTTCTCGTCAACTTCATCAGTTTCAGGCTTGATGATTTTAGCGAATAGTAGACCACCAGGTGCTGCCATGAATGACGCTGCTACTAGGTACTCTAGAGGTACACCCATAGATGCGTAACCCGCTAGTACACCACCAGCAACAGACGCTAAACCACCACACATTACTGCGAATAGTTCAGAGTTAGTCATTTTAGGAACAAATGGACGAACAACTAGAGGCGCTTCCGTTTGACCAACGAAGATGTTTGCAGCTGCAGACATAGACTCGGCGCGAGAAGTACCTAGAGCTTTCTGAAGACCACCACCAAGAACCTTGATTACAACTTGCATCGCACCAATGTAGTAAAGTACAGAGATAAGAGCAGAGAAGAAGATTAGTGTTGGTAGAACTTGGAATGCAAAGATGAATCCGATACCGTCAACTGAGAAGTTAACAAGGCTACCAAATAGGAAGCCAGTACCATCTTTACCGTAGTCGATCACGTTTGCTACACCGGCAGAGAAACCTGCAAGTAGATCACGCCCCCAAGGGATGTAAAGTACGAATGCACCAAGTGCGAATTGGATAGCGAAAGCGCCACCCACTGTTCTTAGATTAATTGCTTTGCGGTTGTCGGATAGTAGTACTGCGATTGCAATCAGTGCAACCATTCCGACGAGGCTCATAAACAGGCTCATAGTTTATGACTTCCTTATTAGTTATTTATTGGCGTGTTACAAAATGGGGCTATAAAGCGGAGGCAATTATACTCATGCGACCACTAATAAAGTAATGCCGTCCTCACACTTTCGTAGAAGATTCATGTACCATTCACACGTAAATGTGAGCCGAATCACAAGCCAAGTGCAATTTACGCAAACGATAAACAAAAACCTTCGATTTTATTCACATATACCGAATGCACGATGGCTATTTTGCCAAATTTGCGCTGCAACCGATTGCTTCGGTTCTTTTCTAAGCAAAAATAGTTCATTTAAGATCGTAACTAAATACTTGGAATGATTAACATTTCCTTGTTTTCCATGCATGGGCATATCCGGGGCATCCGTTTCTAACACCAGGCAGTCAAGAGGCAGTTTTGATATAGTGGTGCGTGTTTTTTGTGCTCTTGGGTAAGTAATCGTTCCACCGACACCAATATAGAAACCGAGCTTGATCCACGCCAAAGCCTGCTGTTCGCTCCCTGAAAATCCATGAATCACGCCACCCAAAGTAAATTTATACTGCTTTATTAACTCAATAAGTCGGTTAAAAGACTTCCTTTCATGGATGATTAAAGGTAGCTTAAACACCTTAGCTAGCTCTATTTGTTGGATGAAAAAACGCTCTTGTTTCTCCCGAGCAACATCGACAAAAAAGTCGAGTCCACACTCTCCTATCGCAACGCATTGTCTGTTTTTTGATGAGAGTAATCGGCGAAGCTCTGAGAATTGCTCGTCATTGGCTTGCTCTAAAAAATAAGGATGGAAACCTAAAGCGTAGTAAACATTAGGGTAAGATTGAGCGATTTCATCAAGCTTCCTCCAGTTACTTTGGCCAATAGAAGGGATGATTAACTTCTCGACTTGCGCCTGTTTCGCCTCTTTAACGTAACCTTCAATACCTTTATCAAGTGAAAAACCTTGCTCAAAGATGTCAAAGTCCGCATGGCAATGGGTGTCAAACAGCGGAAATTCACTTAATTCTGGTGTCATCTTCCCTACTCTCTGTTTGTTGTCCTTGAGGATCACGGCGATAAGCCACGCAGCTGCGCTTATTTTCAGGCGTTAAGCCAAGCTCTTCGCACCACTTATCGTATTTATTAATCCAAGCTTTTATCCAACTGAACATACTTACCTTAAGCCTCTAACCTCAAATGACACGAATAAAAAAACGCCTATTGCAGAACAATAGACGTTTTTGTTTAACTCGAATAGAGCGCAGAGTGATTAGTGCTCGCGCGTCGCTCGGAACTGAACTTCTGGGAAACGTTCAGAAGCTAGGTTCAAATTCACCATAGTCGGTGCGATGTAAGATAGGTTATCACCACCATCTAACGCTAGGTTAGCTTGGCTCTTACGTTTGAACTCTTCTAGTTTCTTAGCGTCATCACACTCAACCCAACGTGCAGTTGCAACGTTCACACCTTCGTAAATCGCTTCAACGTTGTATTCCGCTTTCAAGCGCGCTACAACCACATCAAACTGAAGTACACCAACTGCACCAACGATCAGATCGTTATTTTGCAAAGGACGGAATACTTGAACCGCGCCCTCTTCAGAAAGCTGAACCAAGCCTTTTAGAAGTTGCTTCTGCTTCAATGGATCGCGCAGACGAATACGACGGAATAGCTCAGGCGCAAAGTTAGGAATACCTGCGAACTTCAAGCTTTCGCCTTGAGTAAAGGTATCGCCAATCTGAATTGTGCCGTGGTTATGCAGACCAATTATGTCACCCGCGTATGCTTTTTCAGCACGAGCACGGTCACCCGCCATGAAGGTTACTGCATCAGAGATACTGACGTTCTTACCAGTACGAACATGGTTCATCTTCATACCTTGGTCGTAAGTACCCGATACGATACGCATGAATGCGATACGGTCACGGTGTTTTGGATCCATGTTTGCTTGGATCTTAAATACGAAACCAGAGAACTTCTCTTCAGTCGCTTCAACATCACGCTCATTTGCTTGACGTGTTTGAGGCGCAGGAGCCCATCGAGTTAGGCCATCAAGCATATGGTCAACACCGAAGTTACCCAATGCAGTACCGAAGTAAACTGGAGTCAACTCGCCAGCAAGGAATAGTTCGTGATCAAACTCAGGACATGCGCCAATAACCAATTCAAGCTCTTCACGAACGCTGCTCGCCAGATCTTCGCCAACAGCTTCGTCTAGTTCAGGGTTATCTAGACCTTTGATAATGCGAACTTCTTGGATCTCATGGCCGTGGCCAGATTCATACAAGATCGTTTCATCACGGTGAATGTGGTAAACGCCTTTAAACTCTTTACCACAACCGATAGGCCAAGAGATTGGAGCACAAGCCATACCTAGCTCGCTTTCCACTTCATCTAGCACTTCCATTGGGTCACGAACATCACGGTCAAGTTTGTTCATAAACGTTACGATTGGTGTATCACGTAGACGCGTTACTTCCATCAGTTTACGAGTACGATCCTCGACACCTTTCGCAGCATCGATAACCATCAAACAAGAGTCAACCGCGGTTAATGTACGGTACGTATCTTCCGAGAAATCTTCGTGTCCAGGAGTATCGAGTAGGTTGACTAGACAATCGTTGTATGGGAATTGCATTACAGACGTAGTTACCGAGATACCACGTTCTTTTTCCATCTCCATCCAGTCAGATTTAGCGTGCTGGTTAGAGCCACGGCCTTTTACGGTACCCGCTTTTTGAATCGCGTTTCCGAATAAAAGAACTTTTTCAGTAATCGTGGTTTTACCCGCATCCGGGTGAGAGATAATCGCAAACGTTCTACGTTTGCTCACTTCTTGTTGGAAAGACATAGTCGCCCTTTGCTGATCTAAAGCGTAAAAAGGGCAAGTAGATAATACTTGCCCTTGAATTCTGTGTGCGGATTATACAGAAAGCGTGTCACTTTCTAAAGGGTCAGTTTACACCCTATTTTGTGGCTCATTCCGGAGCTAGCGGTCTAGTTCGCGAAAAGACGTAACATGACTAGCTAAAAGACATAAAAAGATAGCTCATAATGATGGCGTCTTCGTTGCCTTGCTTGGTTGGATAATAGTTACGACGGCGGTCGACTTCATTAAAGCCAGCCTTCTCGTAAAGATTAAAAGCATTCACATTACTTTCGCGAACTTCCAGCCAAGCACTTTCCGCGTCAGCTTGTTCACACATATCGAGAAAGTGCTCAACCAAAGCCTTACCGTAACCTTTGCCTTGCTGCTTAGGGTCAACCGCTATCGTCAGCAAAGTAACCTCACCGACAATGTTCTGAGCATAGAAATAGCCGACAACCTTTCCATCGACTTCTAAAACACGGTGGCTGCCTCCACGACTATTAAGATCACGGATCATATTTTCAGACCAAGGATGAGAATGCGCGGTCTGCTCAATTTGCCAAATTGCGTCTAGGTGTTGTTCTGAAGTGGGTAAAAGTTGATTAGTCATAAGCACAAATTTGTTGCCATAAGTCGCGGCGATGTTGGTTATTACCGTTAATGTCAGACAGTAATGGAGATTGAAGTGTTTTTGCCTTCAGTTCATGGGCAGATTCGCAACCAGCAAACCATACCCATTCAACCGAACTTAAATCCACAGCAGACAAGTGTTGCGGTTGAAGGTGTAAAGCTTGAGATAAGTCGAGCTTGATACTTTTGAGTACTCGCTCAAACATCACGGCGAGATCATCCTGAGGTTTTTCTGGTGAAACCAACAGTAACTTGCAATCATTCGATAACAGAGTCAATTCAGATTCATAACCAGCCAAACGCTCTGGGTGACTTAACTCCCATTGGCTAATGCCCATCTCTTGTAGATATTGCGCGTGTGTTTGTGACATATCTAGCGGTCGTAACCTTTGGTTTGTTGGTATTAATATTCTTCGAGTGAACTTAAACGGTGCTCATTGGGGCTGATACTAACAAAAAATAAAGGAGCATCAAGCTCCTTTATTTAGACTAAATCAGTTTGTATCTTATTGAGTGGTAAATCAGCTTATAAGTCGTTGAACTCTGGGCTGTAAGCAATTTCACCAGAATGCCCAGCAAACGCCCCTTCTACCAACTCAATCGCTTGAAAAGCGCCTTCAGGCACATCCCAAACACAACTCAGGCCAAATTCGCTCGCCGCCTTGAAACCAAAACGACCGTAGTAAGCAGGATCACCGAGTACAACACAGGCTGGGTAACCAAAATCTACCAAAGTAGAAAATGCGTCTTCAACCAGTGATTTGGCAATGCCTTGATTGCGGAACTCTTCTTTCACGGCGAGAGGTGCGAGCCCCTGCCAGTTATGATCGTCACCATCAAGAGTAAGAGGGCTAAACATCAGGTGACCAACCACCTCCCCTTCATCAGAACAAGCCACCAGCGATAGCGTTAAATGGCTATTCTCACGCAAGCTCATAACCAAATTAGCTTCTGCATCCGTTTCAAAAACAGATTTCAATAAACGATCGATGACAAGTATATCTGCCGGTGCTTCAGTTCGAATAAGCATTCATTACCTCACTTTGTGTATCTGGGGATTGTACTCCCTTCTGCACAAAATCAGCTAATTGATTTAACAAAGTTTTCATAGGAGTCGGCAATAAGTCTAAATCGACGCTATCCATCAAATTTTTCACTTCCAAGCCTAGCTCGGTATCGCCCTCAATAGACAGTCGACGTTGGAAGAAAAGCGTATCTGGGTCTTCTTTTCGCCCAGCAATCAACACGAGATCATTTAGATTGCCACTAAAACTCACATCTTCATTGACCTCTTTATCAGCGACAACTAGTTGCTCATTTTTGTAGCTAATACACCAACTTAACCCCATATCTTTTATTGAAACTTTAAGCCACTTGTCTTCTAAGAACTCAAAATCACCATCCTCTAAAGCCTCCTTGAATACATTTTTCAATGCTTCTAATAAGGCTTTTTTTTGTACTGATTTTGGTAATAACTGGACTGGAGATCGCAAAATTGATGCGGCATTTTGAACTAGTTGAGTGCGTATCTTGTTTATCACGTGACTTATCCGTAACTTTGTCAATAATATAGAAAGCATCATAGATGATGTTGAGATCTCAGTTACTGTTATGTATCAAATTAATTCAGTTTGATGCTCGACCTTTAATATATTGATAATCACAGTTATAGTAACTCTGGTCATGAAAATCACAGCGAATCGCTGCACTCACAAGTAAACATCGATAGCTGAACAAAAAGCAATCAATGTTTATCGATAGTGAATATTCAAGCTCTTGGAGAATTGGTAGTACTTTGATGCCTCCCCAGCAACTACAACATTGGTTTACACAGCTTACTGCAAACAGCCCGTTCTTTTTTGCGGTACTTGATGCTCAACATAACTATTTTATGGTGAATGAGCGTTACTGTGATATTGCTGGTTTAAGTAAAACAGAGCTTGTAGGCATGAATGACCGCCAAACCTTGGGCGAGCAATTCTATCAACACCTAAAGCCTTATTATGAGCGTGCATTCAATGGCGAAACGATTGAGGCCGAAATCACCCTAAACGAAACGGCTTTAGACACTAGCCTTCATTTCAGCCTATCTCCGCTTACCAATGGTAAAAAGACTGAATACATCATCTTTCACGCCTTCGATACATCTGAAAACCAAGTACTTGTCCGTTCTTTAGAAGAGTCTGAAGCGAAATTCCACAAGCTATCTCACCTGCTCCCAGACGGATTGCTATTAGTTGAAAACGACTACATTCTGTCTTCGAACCCTGCAGCTGCGCGCTTACTTGGTTTTAACTCCACCACAGAATTGATTGGCGAAGAGTTAGGCCGATTATTTATCGATGAACAAACCAAAACAGTCTTTAATAATGACCTCAGCTCCATTATTTCTGAGTCTGGCTTGGTTTGTTTAACGGGTGCTCGATGTGGCTTTGAACGTAAAGTTCAGTTAAATATCGACTCGACGGTCATTCTTGGGAGCAGTACCCAACTCGTACTTATTCAAGACGCTCAAGAAACAACAAAACAATACACACCCGCTAACAGTGAAGATGCCTACATCGATACACTGACTAAGCTCTACAACCGACTTGGGTTTACCAAAAGCCTTGAGCAGTTCATTCACAACAAGACCCCTGTTGTGATGCTCTACTTAGACATCGATAACTTCAAAAATATCAATGACTCACTTGGCCACCACATCGGTGATAAAGTGATTAAAGAGGTCGCATCTCGCTTAAAACGACAACTGCCTCGTCAAGCTATTATTGGCCATTTAGGCGGTGATGAATTTGGTATTATTCTACCTGAGCCTGAACACCCACGAACACCTGAAATACTCTCTGAAAAGATCATATCTCTGATCAACCAACCCTTCGATCTCCACCATTTTAGTAAGCGTTTAGCCTGCTCGATTGGTAGTGTGAGCTTTCCTCACGATGGCAGTGACGCACGTATCTTGCTACAGAATGCTGACACCGCAATGTATGAAGCTAAGGATCGTGGACGCAACCGCCTGATCAAGTTCAACGAACAGATGAACAAAGAAGCGCGAATGCGACTGTGGCTTGAGATAGAACTGCAAAAAGCACTGCAACAGAACGGGCTTGAGGTTTGGTACCAACCAAAAGTAAATGCGCGTGACTTCACCATTAACGGAGCAGAAGCTCTGGTACGTTGGAAGCACCCTGTAGAAGGTTATATTAGCCCTGCCGCATTTATTCCAGTAGCGGAACGTGCTGGCCTTATTGAACAACTTGGTCGTGTGGTAATGCGCGAAGTATTTGCCACGGTGAAACGTTGGAAGATGCAAGGTATTTTACCTGGTCGCGTCGCGATCAACCTTTCACCAGAGCAGTTTGGTAATCCAAAATTGATTGATTTCATGGAGAAGTTGCTGCGTTCTACTGAGCTAGATCCTAGTGCGATTACCTTTGAGCTTACAGAAAGTGCCGTAATGAGTGATAGTGAGCACACGCTTCAAATGCTGAACGCGATTAAGAGACTTGGCTTTGCGTTATCCATTGATGACTTTGGTACGGGTTACTCTTCTCTATCTTACCTTGCTCGCTTTCCGATTGATGAGCTTAAAATTGACCGGGCTTTTATCTCAGATATCGATACCTTACCAAAGCAAATTACCGTAATTGAAAACATCATCAACCTTGGGAAATCTCTCGATTTAACCGTGGTTGCAGAGGGTGTCGAAACCAGTGAACAAGCAACCCTACTGTCAAACCTCAACTGTGGTTCAATTCAAGGTTTCCACTTCTATCGCCCTCAACCAAAACAAGAGGTTGAAGAACTGTTCGCCCAAAACCGTCGTCACAAGAATTAATTAAACACGCCCTCCAGCACCAAGCTAAAGCGTAAATTCGCCATTCGTCAGTACCTCAAATGGGGTAAAAGCAGATTTATCCATCTAAACCTGCCTTACATCAATTCCGTCATTCATAATTCTTCATAAAATACTCGCTTCAATTTTATTCTATTGGTAGTGAGCAAATGGAACTCTTATGCCCAGCGGGTAACTTACCTGCTTTGAAAACCGCTATTGATTGCGGTGCGGATGCTGTCTATATCGGATTCAAAGACGATACGAATGCCCGACACTTCGCAGGCCTTAATTTTGCGGGTAAAAAGCTCGATCGTGCTGTGCAGTATGTACATGACCGCAACAAGAAAATTCACGTTGCCTTAAATACTTTTGCTCACCCAAACGGCTTCGAACGCTGGACTAATGCTGTAGATAACGCCGCCGCACTAGGCGTTGATGCGCTTATCATCGCTGACATCGCGGTGCTCGAGTACGCTGCAAATAAATATCCAGAACTAGAGCTGCACTTATCAGTACAAGCATCTGCGACCAATGCAGCCGCTATCGACTTCTATCATAAAAATTTCAACGTTAAGCGTGTGGTATTGCCACGCGTATTGTCGATCCATCAGGTCAAACAGCTTTCTCGTAACATCACTTCTGACGTTGACCTCGAAGTATTCGCTTTTGGTAGCTTATGTATCATGGCAGAAGGCCGTTGCTACCTATCTTCATACATGACGGGTGAATCGCCAAATACGGTTGGGGCATGCTCTCCAGCAAAATACGTTCGCTGGCAAGAAACGGATGGCGGACTTGAATCTCGCTTGAACGAAATCCTTATCGACAAGTATGAAGCAGGTGAGAACGCAGGTTACCCAACGCTATGTAAAGGCCGATTTGAAGCAGAAGTAGATGGTGAGCGAAAGCGTTATCACGCACTTGAAGAGCCAACTAGCCTTAACACACTATCTATGTTGCCTGAGCTTTTCGCCGCGAATGTTGCTTCTGTGAAGATTGAAGGTCGCCAACGTAGCCCTGCTTATGTCGAGCAAGTCACTCGCACTTGGCGCGCAGCCATCGATCGCTACTTAGCGAACCCTGAACAATACCAAGTGGAACAAGCTTGGAATGCGACACTGGCGAATGTATCTGAAGGTACACAAACCACGCTTGGCGCTTATCACCGTAAATGGCAATAGAGCCAAATGGAGAACTCAATGAAATACGCATTAGGCCCTCTGCTTTATTTTTGGCCAAAACAAGACGTCGAAAGCTTCTATGAGCAAGCAAAATCAAGCTCTGCCGACATCATCTACCTCGGTGAAGCGGTGTGCTCAAAGCGCCGAGAGATGAAAGCAAAACACTGGATGGACATAGCAAAAGATCTGTCTGATTCAGGTAAGCAAGTGGTACTTTCAACCATGGCATTGCTAGAAGCCCCAAGCGAAGTCAACATCATGAAGAAGTACATTGATAACGGTGACTTCGCCATTGAAGCCAATGATGTATCTGCGATTCAACTGGCAAGTGAAAGTAAGGTGCCTTTTGTTGTTGGCCCTGCGGTGAACACCTACAATGCACGCACTCTGAACCTGTTCTTGAAACAAGGTATGACGCGTTGGTGTATGCCCGTTGAGCTTTCTCGTGAATGGCTTAGCAACGTAATGACACAGTGCGAAGAGCTTAATATTCGTAATAAGTTCGAAGTAGAAGTGTTTAGTCATGGCTACTTACCTCTTGCTTACTCTGCACGTTGCTTTACAGCCCGAGCAGAGAACAAAGCCAAAGACGATTGCGAAACCTGCTGCATCAAATACCCAACAGGTCTACAGGTCGAAAGCCAAGAAGGCCAATCGGTATTTAACCTTAATGGTATCCAGACGCAATCAGGTTACTGCTACAACCTAGTCAATGATCTACCGAGCATGCATGACTTGGTCGATGTCGTTCGCCTGAGTCCATTGGGTATCGACACTTTCTCTGAAATCAATAACTTCAGAGCCAATGAGCAAGGTCAAAAACCAATGAAGATTGAAAGCCGCCAGTGCAATGGCTACTGGCATCAGCTTGCGGGTTTAGACGTTAAAAACATCTAGTTTCTAGAGTTAAACCCATCAGCCACAGAGACAAAAAGGTCTAGCATTCGCTAGACCTTTTTAATTCTACTTAAGAAATACGACCTATGCCGCCGCTGTATTCGTCGGTGAGACATCGAGCTTCTTTACATCTTTGTAGAGCATCACCATCACCACCACGCTTAGCGCAATATTAGACAGTGGGTACGCAACCCAGATCCCCGGCACACCGTACAACTTAGGCATAATGTACAAGAAAGGTAACTGGATAAGCATATTACCTAGCATGACAAACATCGCTTTACTGCCTTTGTTGACCGCCTGATAGTAAGCACCCGCTACCACTAAGAAACCATCAAGCGCCAGTGCAAACATGTGTAATCGAATACCCAACACGGTGTACTCGACTAGCTGAGGTTCATCTGAGTTAAAGACTGACACAAACTCACGTGGGAACGCGTTCAGAAGCAGCACGAACGCCACACCAATCAATACCGAACTCATCATCGCAATCTTAAGTAGCTTACGGATATTCGCTTGGTTACGCGCACCATGGTTATAACTCACCAATGGTTGCATGCCGTTGGCGATGCCTTCAGCTGTGAGATAATAAACCGTCACTATGTAGCCCAAAATCGCGTAAGCACCAATCATCAACTGGTCGCCATATTGAGAGAACAACGCATTGTGCAGCGCAACCATCATCGAACCATACGCATACATAAAGAAGCTTGATGTACCGATAGCGAAGATTTCAGGAATTACCGATAACTTCAGTCTCAGTTCATTCCAACGCAAGCGCAGGTTTGCTCGACGTGAGAAGAAGTAAGCCAGACCCAGACCGGTTACTACAAACTGAGCAATCGCGGTTGCCAGTGCTGCACCTTTCAACTCCCAACCAAACTGAGCAATAAACAGATAATCCAGAGCTATATTGATCACCGCACCGACAATCATCAGTATGGTGGCTAAGTTAGGGCTGTCATCGTTACGCAGTAAAAACGGCATCGCGATCGAACCTAGCGTGAAGACACTCGCGCCAATCAGAATGTGTAAGTATTGCAGGCCAAGTTCATACACTCTCCCTTCTGCGCCCTGCCAAAGCAAGAAGTTATCAGCAAACAAAAACAGCAATGCAGAAACAATAGGTGTTATCGCCAACAACAAGGTTAAACCTGTTGCTAAGATCTCCTTAGCGCCTTGAGTATCTTTTTCACCTTGGCGAATCGAGACAAGCGCACCTGTACCTACACCCACCAACATACCAATACCGAGAATCGAACCAATCACAGGCCACGCAACATTGATACCAGCAAGTCCATCAGCCCCCACATAGCGGCCAATGAAGATGCCATCCACCACTTGGTAAAGGCCATTAACCAACATGGCAGCCACAGTCGGGATTGTGTATCGCCAAAACTGACGACTAATTGAGTTACTCATTTCTTACTCTACTTTCATCTGTGAGTCGCATATCAACAAGATATGACTCGAAAAATTAGTTAACAAGGCTAACTAAATATCTAAATTATTTACTTCAAAGCTTTATTTAATAACAGGTTTAGCTGCTGAGACTCTTGCTCAGACAAACGACTTTCCAATATCTGAGCCATGACCTGATAGATCTTACTCTCTTCTTCTAAGCCGACTTCAGCTTTGCTGGTCAATACGACCAACTTAGACCTCGCATCTTCGAGCGAAGCTTTACGCTCAACAAGCCCCTTTCTCTCTAGTCTCTGAACCATAGTGGTTGCTGAAGGCTTGGTCACCTGCATCTCAATCGCAAGATCAGTCAATCGAATCGGTTCAGGAGAAGATTGAATGACCTTCAAATAGTCATACTCATTGAAGCTCAATTGGCAAATAGGATCTTCATTTACCTGAGTTCGCCATATCTTAGAGGCGAAGCGCTCAATCTTTTCTAAATTCTGGTTCAGCATACTCACCTAATCAAGAATGGCATTTAGTTAGCAAGACTAACTATTTTAGTGTTGTTTAAATAAAAAGCAATCAAAAGCGAGCCCCCCCTTTTTTTGTTTATAAAAACGGAGCATAAAAAAGGAACATAAAAAAACCGCTGACAGGCAGCGGTTCTTCGGAATCAAAATATATCGTTTACTTTGTGTCGGCTTTTTCTTCGGCCTCAGCCAACTTAACTTTTGCTAAGTGCTCGGCTTTAAGAGTAGTAAATATACGGCTTAGCTCTAAGAATGAGTAACGGTGCTCTACATATTCATACACATTGAAAGACACTGACAACTTGTACAGAGAGATCGCATTCGCGTAGTCCCCATTCATATGGTAGCGCTTAGCAAGGTAGAAATATGTCTCAGTTAGACGCTGCGCAAGTAGCGTGTTGTCACGAGTACCGGTCAATATCGCCTTAAAAGCCTGCTCTTCAGTAATGTCATCAAGCATAATCGCGACTAATACCCAACCCCACTGCTCATCACGGCTCTCGTAACGTTTTTGCAAATCAAGCTTGGCTTGCTCTGGTGTGAGTTCGTGCTGAATGATAAACAACCAAAGCGCACGGAATGGATCACTTGGATCATCGGTATAATGCTTCGTCATCTCTTCATTGGCTAAATCATAACGTTCGCCGTAGTAAAGTGCGATAGAGCGATTTCTTTCTGCGTAAGAGTTTGCAGGATCAAGCTCTAACGTAGAATCAAAAGATTCATAAGCGGCATCAAACTCCCCTACTTGCGTAAAGTAAACACCCAAAAGGTTGAAGATATCAGGTTGAGCGGGGTTCAATGAAAGAGATTGGTTGAAGTCGAGACGTGCTAGATCACGCAGGCCAACACTATCGTAGTAGTTACCACGTTCAAACAGCATCTTAGATCGAACTTCATCATTCAAGTCCGGGCGCTGTAATAATTGACTAAGACGTGCAATTTGAACCTCTTGCTGAACGCTTGGTTGCAGCGGCACAGCCATTGGTGGATAAACCCAACGTGAGGTGTTATCTGATGTTGTCGCACAACCTGTCAGTACAAGCAGTAAACACATACTCGCGGTTTGAAACCATTTCACAAATAATTACTCCTGTTATGACCGCAATAAAAAAGGGGAGCGATATGCTCCCCTTTATAACATGCTTTTTTACCAATGGGTTAGAAATCACTAAAAAGCGATAGTCCCATTAATAGGCTAAGAATTACTCAGCAGCAGGTGCTTCGCCTTCAGCAGGCGTTTCAACTGCTTCTTTCATGCTTAGACGTACACGGCCTTGACGGTCAATTTCAAGAACCTTAACTGGTACTTCTTGACCTTCAGTTAGGTAGTCAGACACTTTCTCAACGCGCTTATCAGCGATTTGAGAGATGTGTACTAGACCATCTTTACCTGGAAGGATAGTAACGAATGCACCGAAGTCAGCTAGACGAGCAACTTTACCTTGGTAAATGCGGCCAACTTCAACTTCAGCAGTGATCTCTTCGATACGACGGATAGCTTCTTTAGCAGCTGCGCCTTCAGTAGCAGCAATCTTGATTGTGCCATCGTCTTCGATTTCGATTGTAGTACCCGTTTCTTCACAAAGAGCACGGATAACTGCGCCGCCTTTACCGATAACATCTTTGATCTTATCAGAGCTGATTTTCATTGTGTGGATACGTGGAGCGAATTCAGAGATATCTTCACGAGCACCAGAGATAGCTTCATCCATTACAGAAAGGATGTGCTTACGTGCACCTTGCGCTTGGTTAAGAGCAATTTGCATGATCTCTTTAGTGATACCTTCGATCTTGATGTCCATTTGAAGTGCAGTGATACCAGCGTTAGTACCTGCTACTTTAAAGTCCATATCACCTAGGTGATCTTCGTCGCCAAGGATGTCAGAAAGAACAACGAAATCGTCGCCTTCTTTAACAAGACCCATTGCGATACCCGCAACAGAAGCTTTGATTGGAACACCAGCATCCATAAGTGCTAGAGATGTACCACATACAGAAGCCATTGAAGAAGAACCGTTAGATTCTGTGATTTCCGATACAACACGAACTGTGTATGGGAATTCGTCAACAGAAGGCATTACTGCTTGGATACCACGTTTAGCAAGCTTACCGTGACCAATTTCACGACGCTTAGGAGAACCAACGAAACCAGTCTCACCTACACAGTATGGAGGGAAGTTGTAGTGTAGAAGGAAGTTGTCTTTCTTCTCACCCATTAGGCTGTCGATGATTTGTGCATCACGTTGTGTACCAAGCGTTGCAGTAACAAGTGCTTGAGTTTCACCACGAGTGAATAGAGAAGAACCGTGTGTACGTGGAAGAACACCAGTACGTACGTCTAGCGCACGAACCATGTCTTTTTCACGGCCATCGATACGTGGGTTGCCAGCAATAATGCGGCTACGTACTACGTTTTTCTCTAGAGAACCAAGCATGCCGCGGATTTCGCGCTCATCTAGGTTTTCGTCTTGTGCAATTAGAGCTTCAACAGTGTCGTTCTTGATTGCGCCAACTTGCTCGTAACGAGCCATTTTCTCAGTGATCTGGTACGCGTCAGATAGACGTGTTTCAGCTTGCTCAGCAACTTTAGCTTTAAGCTCAGTGTTAACTGCTGGCGCTTCCCAGTTCCAAGATGGAGTTGCAACTTCAGCAGCAAACTCGTTGATTGCTTTGATTACAACTTGTTGTTGGTCGTGACCGTAAACAACAGCTGAAAGCATTTCTTCTTCAGATAGGTTATCTGCTTCAGATTCAACCATAAGTACTGCGCCTTCTGTACCAGACACAACTAGGTCTAGTTTAGAGTTTTCAAGCTCAGTATTTGATGGGTTAAGAACAAGTTCGCCGTCGATGTGACCAACACGTGCAGCACCGATAGGACCATTGAATGGAGCTCCAGAGATAGCAAGTGCAGCAGACGTTGCGATCATAGTGATCATGTCTGGATTTACGTCAGGGTTGATAGAAACAACCGTAGCGATAACTTGAACTTCGTTTTTAAACGCACTTGGGAAAAGTGGACGAATTGGACGGTCAATTAGACGAGCTGTTAGTGTTTCGCCTTCAGATGGACGACCTTCGCGCTTGAAGAAACCACCAGGGATTTTACCCGCAGCGTATGTACGCTCTTGGTAGTTAACTGTTAGAGGGAAGAAATCTTGACCCGCAACAGCTTCTTTTTTAGCAACAACAGAAACGAATACTGATGTATCGTCCATAGTCGCCATTACAGCAGCAGTAGCTTGACGTGCCATTACGCCCGTTTCTAGAGTAACGGTGTGGTTACCGTACTGGAATGACTTTACAACTGGTTTTTCAAACATTGTATATCCTTCATCTGAAAATCTCTTTTCAGAATAAGTGAATGAATGCTCAGCAATAACTAATCGCGACTAGTAAAAAAAGACGAGAAGTTCAATCAGACTAAACATCTGCTTTTAATAGTCGCGACCTATTGGCCGACATCTGTGACTGTTATTGTTGAGCTAATTAGGGTGCGAAATAATCAAACAATTATTCGCGTGCGAGAGTATAAACTATTTTCTTGGCAAGAGACATTTTCACGATTAAAAATCAGGTTAACCGCACAGAGAACCTTCATTTTTAACATTAAAAATATAACAGGCACAAAAAAAGGAGCATAAATGCTCCTTTTCTTCAAACTGTCTTTGCAGACATCGCTATTAGCGACGTAGGCCTAGACGCTTGATTAGGTCTTGGTAACGAGTAAGGTTTTTGCCTTTCAAGTAATCAAGAAGCTTACGACGGCTAGAAACCATACGTAATAGACCACGACGGCTGTGGTGATCGTGTTTGTGCGCTTTGAAGTGACCTTGTAGGTGGTTGATAGAAGCAGTAAGTAGTGCTACTTGTACTTCTGGTGAACCTGTGTCGCCTTCAGATTGTGCGTATTCTGCAACGATTGCTGCTTTAGTTTCTGCATTCAGAGACATAAATCTCTCCTGATAAGAGTAAGTTTATATTTGTAGCAGCCAATCTCTGATTCAGCCGCTACGCGAGCCGAGGATTATAGGGAAGTTTACGAGTTGGTGCAATAACAATCGAACTGATGAAAAACGAAAAAAGCGAACCATTAAAATTAAGGGCTCGCTTTCTATATTATTGATTCGCTTTTCCTGGCTAAGCGCCAATACCTAACTAGGTTTCAGCGTTATGCTTGTGGCTCTTCATCTCTAAAAACAACCAAACGCTTCGGTGCAACTCGGCCATCTTCAGCAATCTGAGCAACACCAACAAACAGTTTCTCTTCACCACTTGTCATGCGAACCGTACCTTCAGTTGGCGCACCAGAAACCTGAACGGGCATACCGTGCTGAACTAGGTCAGTCAGTTCCGCGTTTAAGTTAACTTCTGGTAAGTCTTCAACGGCTGTGTCCATTGGCATTAATAGTGGGTCAAGCAGCTCTTTGGGTGCAATTTCTTGCGCCTGCGCTTGCTCTAGGATCTCGTTCAACTGCTCCAAAGTCACCATACGATCGTACGGATACTTAGCAACACCAGTACGACGAAGCATGGTCACGTGGGCACCACAACCTAGCATTTCACCAAGATCGTCGGTAATTGTGCGGATGTAAGTGCCTTTTGAACAATGCACTTCCATCTCAACTTCATCACCTTCAAAGCGAAGTAGTTCAATAGAGTAAACAGTGATCTTACGAGATTCGCGAGGCACCTCGATACCTGCACGTGCGTATTCATACAAAGGCTTACCTTGATACTTCAATGCTGAGAACATTGATGGAATCTGGTCGGTTTCCCCTTTGAAGCTTGCAATGCAGCGTTCAAGTTGCTCTTGAGTCACGTTAACATCTCGTGTCTCTACCACTTCACCATCAGAGTCAGAGGTATTGGTACGCTCACCAAGCTTAGCGATTACTACGTAGCGCTTGTCAGAATCCAATAGAAACTGAGAAAACTTCGTTGCTTCACCAAGACAAATTGGCAGCATGCCAGTCGCAAGAGGATCAAGAGCACCGGTGTGCCCTGCCTTCTCTGCAAAGTAAATACGTTTTACTTTTTGCAGTGCATCATTAGACGAAATGCCCGTTGGCTTATCTAACAGAATTACCCCGTTGATAGGGCGACCTTTACGACGGCGAGCCATTACTCTTCGCCCTTAGACTGAGTTTCGTCAGTACGGCCAGACTCTTCTTGCTTACGCTTATCGTCGTTTAAAACTTCACTTACTAAGTTAGACATACGCATGCCTTCTACTAGTGTGTTGTCGTAAGTAAAACGCACTTCAGGCGTTAGACGGTGACGAATACGCTTACCAAGAGCCATACGAACTGGCACTTCATGCTCTTTAAGAGCAGCAAGACATGATTCAGGTGTTTGCTCACCGATACATAGGAAAGTAACGAACACTTTTGCGTAAGCAAGGTCACGAGACACTTCTACGTCTGAGATAGTTACCATACCGATACGTGAGTCACGAACTTCACGTTGTAGGATAAGCGCAAGCTCTTTTTGAAGCTGCTGAGACACACGTTGTGTGCGGCTAAATTCTTTTGACATTTTCTTTTCTCACTTAGAAAGATGGGGGGCTTGGTAATTACCAGCCCCCCATGGTGTATTCAACAACCGATTACCTTATTACCTTTATTAGTAATGTTAGTAACCTTAGTCAATATGTCGAGTCGTACAGACTGATTAGTCTAGAGTACGTTTAACCTCAACGATTTCGAATACTTCGATCTGGTCCCCAACGCGAACGTCGTTGTAGTTCTTAACGCCAACACCACACTCGTAACCATTCTTAACTTCTTGAACGTCATCTTTAAAGCGACGAAGTGACTCTAGTTCACCTTCGTAGATAACAACGTTTTCACGAAGTACACGGATTGGGTTGCTACGCTTAATCGTACCTTCAGTAACGATACAACCAGCGATTGCACCAAGTTTAGGCGACTTAAATACGTCACGAACTTGTGCAAGACCAATGATTTCTTGACGGAATTCAGGAGCAAGCATACCGCCCATTGCCTGTTTAACTTCGTCAATCAGTTGGTAGATGATTGAGTAGTAACGTAGATCTAGGTTTTCGTTCTGAACTGTATTACGCGCAGTTGCGTCAGCACGAACGTTGAAACCAAGGATGATAGCGTTAGAAGCTGCAGCAAGCGTTGCGTCAGTTTCAGTAATACCACCAACACCAGAACCTACGATGTTCACTTTAACTTCGTCAGTTGACAGTTTCAGTAGAGAGTCAGCAATCGCTTCTACAGAACCTTGAACGTCAGCTTTAAGTACAACGTTAAGTTCAGCAACTTCGCCTGCCGTCATGTTCGCGAACATGTTCTCTAGTTTCGCTTTTTGTTGGCGAGCTAGTTTAACATCACGGAATTTACCTTGACGGTAGTTTGCAACTTCACGCGCTTTACGCTCATCACGTACAACAGTCGCTTCATCACCTGAAGCAGGAACGCCAGAAAGACCTAGAATTTCTACAGGGATAGATGGACCTGCAGTTTCGATGTCTTTACCGTTTTCATCACGCATTGCACGAACACGGCCGTACTCTTGACCACAAAGAACGATATCGCCTTTGTTTAGAGTACCAGACTGAACTAGTACTGTTGCAACTGGACCACGACCTTTATCAAGGCGAGATTCAACAACAACACCAGATGCCATGCCTTCTTTAACCGCTGTAAGTTCAAGAACTTCAGACTGAAGAAGGATAGACTCTAGAAGACCATCAATGTTTGTACCCTGTTTTGCAGAGATGTGAACGAAGATGTTCTCACCGCCCCATTCTTCAGGAATAACGTCGTATTGAGCTAGCTCATTCTTAACGTTGTCTGGGTTTGCACCCTCTTTGTCGATCTTGTTCACAGCAACAATCAGAGGAACGCCTGCCGCTTTCGCGTGCTGGATTGCTTCGATTGTTTGTGGCATTACGCCATCGTCTGCAGCAACAACAAGTACAACGATATCTGTCGCTTGAGCACCACGAGCACGCATAGCAGTAAAGGCCGCGTGTCCAGGAGTATCAAGGAACGTGATCATGCCGTTGTCAGTATCTACGTGGTAAGCACCAATGTGCTGCGTGATACCGCCAGCTTCGCCAGAAGCAACGTGTGCTTTACGAATGTAGTCAAGTGTTGAAGTTTTACCGTGGTCAACGTGACCCATGATAGTAACAACAGGAGCACGACCTTCAGCGATAGCATCGCTATCACGGTCAGCTAGTACTGCTTCTTCAAGTTCGTTTTCTTTACGTAGGATTACCT
Organism: Vibrio sp. 10N.222.49.A3; assembly: GCF_041475145.1. Lineage (NCBI taxonomy): Bacteria > Pseudomonadati > Pseudomonadota > Gammaproteobacteria > Vibrionales > Vibrionaceae > Vibrio > Vibrio sp. 10N.222.49.A3. The sequence continues at coordinate 17,378 of NZ_JBFRVM010000075.1, read as the reverse complement.
TGTGACCCATTTCTTCAGCAACAAGTTGTGCTGTTTCTTGGTCGATCACTTGGTTGATAGTCGCCATAGCGCCCATCTTCATCATTACTTTGATAACTTCAGTTGCTTTAACTGACATTTTGCTAGCCAGTTCAGAAACAACGATAGTTTCGCCGATAGCAACGTCAGATTTTGCAACAGTCGCTGACTTATCGAAGCCTTGCTGCATTGAAGTTGGTTTAGCAAGCTTACCTTTACCGCCACGACCACGTTGGTTACGACCACCACGGTTATTGCCAGGTTGAGTTGCTGGAGCTGGTTTCTTCTTGCGACGACGAGGTGCTTTCTCATCTTTTTTGTCTGCCGCATCTTCAGCTTCACGAGCGTAAGTAGAAGTCGTCACATGGTAATCCGCAGATTTCTCTTGCTCTTTCTTCTTCTTCTCTTCTTCAGACCAACGTTCTTGGTTCTCTTCTGCTAACTTACGAGCTTCTTCAACAAGCTTAGCTGCTTCAGCTTCGGCTTTACGAGTTGCTTCTTGCTCTTGACGAGCTTTAAGTTCATCCGCTTCTTTTTTCGCTTGTGCGTTAGCGTCTGCATTTTTTGAATTCATGTCTTTTTTAGCCTTTTCAGCTTGTGCGCGTTGAGCCTTCTCTTCAGCTTCACGTTTTGCATCCGCTTCACGTGTTACTTTTGCTTCGGCTTCGCGCTGTGCTTTCTCTGCAGCATCACGTTTCGCTTGCTCTTCAGCATCGCGTTGTGCTTTCTCTTCCGCTTCACGATTAGCTACTTCCTCAGCTTCACGTTTCGCTTCATCTTCAATAGTGCTGCGCTTCACGTAAGTACGCTTTTTACGTACCTCAACTTGAACATCCTTACTCTTACCGCCTCCAGCGGCAACACTTAGCGTGCTGCGGGTCTTGCGTTGAAGAGTTAAACGAGTCGGTTCTGTTTCACCAGAAGTATCGCCGTGCTCCTTTTTAAGGTGCGTTAGCAATGTTTGCTTCTCTGAATCAGTCACTTGGTCCGACCCTGCTTTCTTCATGCCTGCATCAGCAAGTTGTTCAATTAAGCGGTCAACTGGCGTACCAATCTCTTCACTCAGTGCTTTAACTGTTAATTGTGTCATACCGCTCTCTCTCCTTGCTGAATTATTCTTCGTCGCCGAACCAACAGATGTTACGCGCAGCCATAATTAGCTCGCCTGCACGCTCTGCAGTTAGGTCTTCGATGCCTTCTAGTTCATCAACGCCTTGGTCAGCTAGGTCTTCCAAGGTCGCAACGCCTTTTGCTGCTAGCTTGTAAGCCATTTCACGCTCAAGACCTTCAAGTGCAAGTAGGTCTTCAGCTGGCTCAACACCATCGAAAGTTTCTTCTTTCGCTAGCGCTAGAGTTGTCAGTGCGTCTTTCGCGCGGTTACGCAATTCTTCAACGATACCTTCATCTAGACCATCTACTTCAAGAAGCTCGTTCACAGGAACGTAGGCTACTTCTTCAAGCGTAGAGAAGCCTTCTTCAACAAGCATTTGAGCAAAGTCTTCTTCGATATCTAGGTGCTTCATGAAGTTTTCAATAGAAGCAACTGCTTCTTCTTGGTGCTTCTTCTCTAGATCAGCAACAGTCATTACGTTCAGTTCCCAACCAGTAAGTTGAGACGCTAGACGTACATTTTGACCGCTACGACCGATAGCTTGCGCTAGGTTGTCAGCTTCAACCGCGATGTCCATTGAGTGCGTATCTTCATCAACGATGATAGAAGCAACATCAGCAGGAGCCATTGCATTGATAACGAATTGCGCCGGGTTATCATCCCAAAGCACGATATCGATACGCTCACCGCCAAGGTCGTTAGATACAGCTTGTACACGTGCGCCACGCATACCAACACACGCACCAACAGGGTCAATACGTTTGTCGTTTGTTTTAACGGCGATTTTAGCACGAGAACCAGCGTCACGTGCAGCACCTTTAAGTTCAATTAGCTCTTCACCAATCTCAGGTACTTCAACACGGAATAGTTCAGCTAGCATTTCTGGCTTAGAACGAGTAACAAAAAGCTGGAAACCACGAGCTTCTGGCTTAACTGCGTATAGAAGACCACGAACACGGTCACCTGGACGGAAGTTTTCACGAGGAAGTTGGTCATCACGAAGGATTACCGCTTCAGCATTGTTACCTAGATCTAGAATCACTGTGTCACGGTTAACTTTCTTAACTGCGCCAGTGACTAGCTCGCCTTCGTTATCAATAAACTGTTCAACGATTTGAGCGCGTTCAGCTTCACGTACTTTCTGTACGATAACTTGCTTAGCTGTTTGAGTCGTAATACGGTCAAACGTTACTGATTCGATATCATCTTCGATGAAACCGCCAAGTTCGATCTCTGGATCATCGTACTTTGCAGCTTCAATAGAGATTTCTTTTGTTGGGAATTCAACTTCCTCAACAGCTTCCCAACGGCGGAAAGTTTCGAAATTACCCGTTTTACGGTCAATCTCAACACGAACTTCGATTTCTAGTTCGCTTTTCTTTTTTGTTGCCGTTGCAAGCGCGATTTCAAGCGCTTCAAAAATACGCTCACGAGGAACTGCTTTCTCATTAGAAACAGCTTCTACTACCGCCAAAATTTCTTTGTTCATTAATCTAGCCTCTTAAGCTCTTCTCTCTAGGAGAACTAAAATTTAGGGATCAGGTTAGCTTTCGCAATATTGCTCAGGACGAATTCTTCTTCTTGTCCTTCAACCAATACTTTCACTGTCTCGCCTTCGATAGATTGGATATCACCTTTCCATTTACGACGGTTGCCGACAGCCATTTTCAAAACGATGCTTACCTCGTGACCAATAAATTGTTGGTAATGCTCAGCTTTGAACAGTGGTCTCTCTAAACCTGGTGAAGACACTTCAAGGTTATAAGCCACTGAAATTGGATCTTCAACGTCCATTACGGCACTTACTTGGTGACTAACTTCAGAGCAATCATCTACATTGATACCATTTGGTGAATCGATGTAAATGCGTAGCGTTGAGTGCTCACCAGCACGAATAAATTCTAATCCAACTAACTCATAACCTGATGCTGCTACTGGAGCGTCAAGCATTTCAGTAAGTTGTCTTTCTAAACCAGTCATTTAACCACTCCAGAAACAAAAAAAGGGCTCAAAGCCCAATTTAAATTCCAAGCAAACATTATCATCTAAATGCATTTGTAAATGCTTAGATAACAAAAAACCCCGTATAAGCCGGGGTTTTTGTTGCTGGACCCTTATATGTTAAGTGTCATCATATTTGATATCACACTTAACTCACAGTGAGGTTCACACTGTGCAAACTTGCTACCAATACAAGCTATATAATAGCATTGAAATGTGGTTGCGGGAGCCGGATTTGAACCGACGACCTTCGGGTTATGAGCCCGACGAGCTACCAAACTGCTCCATCCCGCGTCCGACTTGTGAGCATTATACGCCCAACAAGATGTTTTACAAGTTTGTAAACATGGTGCCGAGAGAGGGACTCGAACCCTCACACCCTAAGGCACTAGCACCTCATGCTAGCGTGTCTACCAATTTCACCATCTCGGCATCAAATCTTTACAGATTATTGTGGAATTTCGTCGCCTTGCGCCGGAACTTCACTCACTGCATCTTCAGCTTGTTGAATCACCTGACCTTGAGTCGGGTCAATCCACTGTGACTCAGTTTTATGTGTAGACATATTACCAAGCACTAAGCTAAGGATAAAAAATGTAGTTGCAAAAATTGCAGTCATTCGGGTAAGGAAATTTCCTGAGCCACCAGCACCAAACACAGTGTTTGAAGCGCCAGCACCGAAAGAGGCTCCCATATCTGCGCCTTTACCTTGTTGAATCAACACTAGGCCAATTACACCAAGCGCTGCCAACAGGTAAATCACAAGTAGAACTGTAAACATTTTTCCACCTATGTTCCTAATTGTTGAGCCAGCGCCGTTCAAAAAACTATTTTCAAGAACAAGGCTAGCGACCTCCTAACTGAAGGCCGAGCAATACTAGCGAATGCGACGATGACTGACAAGGGGAATTTACTAAAAAATAAGCCTTTACCAAGCAAGTGGTCAAAAAAAGGGCAAAAGGGACACAAAACTCATTTGCGTCCCTTTTTAATCATCACATAACTAAAACCCGGCCCCCACAAGTGAGACCGACTTCGCCTGTTACGGCAAACGTTTTATTAGCAATTCGCTTTTACTGCATCAGCAATTTTCAGTGCAGAACTCTGAACAAGTTCAGCATCTTCACCTTCGACCATTACGCGAAGTAGTGGCTCAGTACCCGATTTGCGTAATAGCACACGACCTTTCTCACCGAGTTCCGTCTCGACTTCAATAACAGCCGCTTTCACAGCCTCTGCTTCTAGTGGATTTGAATCACCACTGAAACGAACATTTTCTAGAACTTGAGGGTATAACGTCATACCTTGAGAAAGCTCATTCAGTGTCATTTCACTATCGACAACTGAGGCCAATACTTGCAGAGCAGCAACGATAGCATCACCTGTCGTCACTTTATCTAATAGGATAACGTGCCCCGAATTCTCAGCACCGATCTTCCAGCCTTTAGCTAGAAGTTGTTCCATAACGTAACGGTCGCCGACAGCAGCACGTACAAACGGAATACCTAACTGCTTAAGGCCGTTTTCCATCCCAAGGTTGGTCATTAGCGTACCAACAACGCCGCCTTTCAACTCACCACGACGCAGTGCATCGCGAGCAATAATGTAAGCAATTTGGTCACCATCAACTTTATTGCCTAGCTCGTCAACCATGATGATGCGGTCACCATCACCATCAAAGCCAAGACCTAACGCCGCTTTTTCTTCAAGCACTTTAGCTTGCAGAGCGCGCACATCAGTCGCACCGACTTCGTGGTTGATGTTAGTTCCATTTGGCTCCACACCAATCGCAACAACCTCAGCACCCAGCTCTTTAAATACAGCAGGCGCAATGTGGTAAGTCGCACCATGCGCGCAATCCACCACAATTTTCATACCCGCTAGCGTCATTTTGTGTGGGAATGTACTTTTACAAAATTCAATATAACGGCCTGCTGCATCATTTAGGCGTACCGCTTTACCTAATTCGGAAGATTCCACGCACTCGATATCTTTGTCTAGCTCAGCTTCGATGGCGAGTTCAATCTCATCCGACAATTTAGTACCTTCAGACGAGAAGAACTTGATGCCGTTGTCATAGAAGGGGTTGTGCGATGCAGAGATAACAATTCCCGCTTCAGCACGGAAAGTTTGTGTTAGGTAGGCAACAGCCGGTGTCGGCATTGGCCCCGTAAACGTGGCTTGAAGACCAGCAGCAGCTAAGCCAGCTTCTAAAGCAGACTCAAGCATGTAGCCAGAAATACGAGTATCTTTACCAATGATCACTTTCTTTGTGCCCTGCTTTGCAAGAACACGACCAGCAGCCCAGCCAAGCTTCAAAACAAAATCAGGTGTGATTGGGTACTGGCCCACTTTTCCACGTACACCATCTGTGCCGAAGTAACGTCTTTTATCAGACATATTGATTTTCCTTAATTATGATTAGTGATTGTTATTCATCACTTCGATTATCTTCATCGCTTCCAATGTATCTTCAACATCGTGAACGCGAATAATTTGTGCACCTTTCATTGCTGCGATTGTTGCGCAAGTAACGCTAGCGACCATGCAGTCAGCTGGGACTTTGTCTAGTAGCTTAAAGATCATCGATTTTCTCGACATCCCCGCTAAGACAGGCAAACCAAGCGTATGAAACTTTTCAAGGTGCGCTAATAAATGGTAATTGTGTTCGATGGTTTTACCAAAACCAAAACCAGGGTCAAGAATCAGCTGCTCTTTTGATATACCGACCGCCTCACAAGCTTCGACCCTTTCTTGTAAAAAGTCTTCGACATCTGTTAGAACATCTTCGTAGCTTGGATTGGCTTGCATGGTTCTTGGCTGACCTTTCATGTGCATCAAGCAAATAGGTACATTAGCCTCTGCGGCCACTTCTAGAGCTCCGGGCTCTTGCAGTGCGCGTACATCATTGATCAAATCCGCCCCTGCTTCAACAGCTTGGCGCATCACCTCAGCTTTGCTGGTATCAATCGAGATCCAAACATCAAACTTGGCGCGAATCGCTTTAATCGCCGGGATAACTCGAGCTAACTCCTCCTTTAAGGACACCTCTGGAGCACCCGGACGAGTCGACTCACCACCAATATCAATAATGCTAACGCCAGCCTGAATCATTCGCTCTGCTTGCAGTAAAGCATTATCTAATGAATTGAATTTTCCGCCATCAGAGAAAGAGTCAGGCGTAACATTGAGGATACCCATCACATGTGGGCGGTCTAAAACGAGCGTTTTATTGTGTGCTTTTAATATCATGGAAGGTGGGTCTTAAAGGTAAAAAATATCTTGGCCTAGAAACAGAAAAACCCTGAGCGTACTCAGGGTTTTAATTAATAGCTTAGCGATTAAGAATCTTTGTTTTGAGCGTCATCTGATTCAGATTTAGCTTCTTCAACTGTCGACTCTTCAGCTTTTGGCTCGGCTTCGGCTTTCTCTTCTGATTTAGCTTCAGGTTTAGCTTCTTCCTTTGCAGGTTCTGCTTTCGCCTGGTCACCCCAACCAGCAGGCTCACGAATGTCGTCTTTGCGTTCCATCAAGTCATCAATCTGACCTGCATCAATCGTTTCAAACTTCATTAGCGCATCTTTCATCGAGTGCATGATATCCATGTTCTCTTCAAGAATCTGTTTCGCACGAGCATAGTTACGGTCGATAAGAATACGAATTTCTTCATCGATTAATCTAGTTGTATCGTCAGAAACATGTTTCGCTTGGCTCATGCCGCGACCTAGGAAAACTTCGCCTTCTTCTTCAGCATAAAGAAGAGGACCTAGTTTTTCAGAGAAGCCCCACTGCGTAACCATCTTACGAGCAATATCAGTTGCACGCTCGATATCGTTAGACGCACCAGTCGAAACTTTGTCTTTACCGTAGATAAGCTCTTCAGCAAGACGACCACCGTACAAGCTAGAGATCATTGATTCTAGATGCTGGCGAGACATGCTTACGCGGTCTTGCTCAGGTAAGTACATAGTTACACCAAGCGCACGACCACGTGGGATGATTGATACTTTGTACACTGGATCGTGTTCAGGTACCAAACGACCAACGATTGCGTGACCTGCTTCGTGGTAAGCCGTTGACTCTTTCACTTCCTCAGACATCACCATTGAACGGCGCTCTGCACCCATCATGATTTTGTCTTTCGCAAGTTCAAACTCAACCATAGATACATTGCGTTTGTTACCACGAGCAGCAAATAGAGCCGCTTCGTTAACAAGGTTCGCAAGGTCTGCACCAGAGAAACCTGGAGTACCACGAGCAATCAGAGATGGTTCAACATCACCTGATAGTGGCACTTTACGCATGTGTACTTTAAGAATCTGTTCACGACCACGTACATCAGGTAGACCAACCACAACTTGACGGTCAAAACGACCAGGACGAAGTAATGCAGGGTCTAGTACGTCTGGACGGTTAGTCGCAGCGATAACAATAATACCTTCGTTACCTTCGAAACCATCCATCTCAACCAGCATTTGGTTAAGTGTTTGCTCACGTTCATCGTGACCACCACCAACACCAGCGCCACGTTGACGACCTACCGCATCGATTTCATCGATAAAGATGATACAAGGCGCTGCTTTCTTCGCTTGTTCGAACATGTCACGCACACGAGATGCACCAACACCAACAAACATTTCAACGAAGTCAGAACCAGAGATAGTAAAGAACGGTACTTTAGCTTCACCAGCAATCGCTTTTGCAAGCAATGTCTTACCCGTACCAGGAGGACCGACCAACAGGATACCTGTCGGGATCTTACCACCAAGCTTTTGGAAGCGGCTTGGGTCACGAAGGTAATCCACAAGCTCTTTCACGTCTTCTTTTGCTTCGTCACAACCAGCAACATCAGCAAACATCGTTTTGATTTGTTCTTCACTCATCATTCGAGCTTTGCTCTTACCAAAAGACATTGCGCCTTTACCGCCGCCGCCGCCTTGCATTTGACGCATGAAGAAAATCCACACACCAATCAGTAAGATCATTGGGAACCATGAAATGAAGATAGTGCCAAGCAGGCTCTGCTCTTCAGGTGGTGTACCCTGAACTTTTACGTTTTGATTAATTAAGTCATCAAGTAGCTTTTGATCATAAACAGGCATGTAAGTTACATACTTAGAGCCACCACCACGACGTGTGAAAGTGATTTCGCTGTTATTGAACTGTGCGTCTTGAATCTGGCCTTGGCCAACTTCCTGTACAAACGTGGTGTAATCTACTGCTCTGCCGTTACTTTCCCCAGGGCCGAAGCTCTGGAATACCGACATCAACACTACCGCGATAACAAGCCACAGAATTAAATTTTTTGCCATGTCACTCAAGGTGTAAGCCTCTCGATAACTAATTGTAATTAAAGGTAGGGTACTACAGTTTGTAACCTGTAGCCATGTTGTTAACTCTCACTCTTGGAAGAGAATCGTTAACCTTTGTAACCAGTTGCTACGATAAACACTTCACGAGAGCGAGCTCGAGAAGAGTCGGGTTTTCTAACTTTGACTGTTTTAAACATCTCACGGACGTCCTTAACATATTGGTCAAACCCTTCGCCTTGGAATACTTTTACAACAAAACTACCATTGGTAGCTAGAACTTGTCGACACATATCCAAAGCTAATTCAACTAAATACATAGCTCTTGGCTGATCCACAGAATTGTTGCCTGCTATATTAGGTGCCATATCAGACATCACGACATCAACCATGTTTGGTTGTATACGTTCCAGCAACGCATCTAGCACAGCTTCTTCGCGGAAATCGCCTTGTAAAAAGCTCACTCCAGCAATCGGATCCATTGGTAACAAGTCACACGCAATGATTTGACCGTTGTCTCCGATAATCTTAGCAGCATATTGAGACCAACCGCCAGGCGCTGCACCCAAATCCACAATGGTCATCCCTGGAGTCAGCAATTTATCTTTCGTTTGAATCTCTTCCATTTTGAAATAAGCACGCGAACGATAGCCTTTTTTCCTGGCTTCATTTGCGTACTTGTCGTCGAAGTGTTCCTTCAACCAACGGCCTGAACTGGCCGAGTGTTTCTGTTTGCTCATTGGATACCTAAATTGGAGGAAAGTACTAATTGCTGAATAAATTATAGTCTTCAGCTTTAGATGGCGTTAAAATAGGTTTTTTCAACCCTAATACTAAATAAAATTGGCCGCGTAATGAACCTAAGTACCAAACAAAAGCAGCATCTAAAGGGCCTAGCTCACAGTTTAAAACCTGTTGTGCTAATGGGCGCAAATGGACTTACTGAAGCTGTTCTAGCGGAAATCGAATTAGCTCTAGACCACCACGAACTGATCAAGATTAAAGTTGCATCAGAAGACCGTGAGACTAAGCAACTGATTATCGATGCAATTGTACGTGAATCTAAAGCTGAGAAAGTACAGACTATCGGTAAAGTTCTAGTACTGTTCCGTCAGTCAGAAGCACGTAAAATCGAGATTCCACGCAAGTAAGCGAGCTTAATATAAGCTAACTTCATTAAAAGGAAGCCACTGCGCTTAGCTTTTAGTGTAGCGTGAGAAACGAAAAAGGTCGCATTAGCGACCTTTTTACTTATCAAAAACAAAGAAAATTCAATTAGATGTATTCTACTTTGTCGATTTCGAAGTCTTTATCACCACCTGGGGTAGAGATCAGTACTTCATCGCCTTCCATCTTACCGATAAGACCACGTGCAATTGGGGATTTCACAGAAATGCGACCCGTTTTGATATCGGCTTCATCTTCAGAAACGATTTGGTAGCGGAATTCTTCATCCGTATCTACGTCAATCAAAGTCACTGTCGTGCCAAAGATAATCTTACCTGTGTTATCCATCTGCGTTACATCGATGATCTGAGCCAGTGATAGCTTATATTCAATATCTCGAATTTGAGCTTCACAGATACCCTGCTCCTCACGAGCTGCGTGGTATTCAGCGTTCTCTTTCAAGTCACCGAGTTCACGAGCTTCACCAATAGCTGCTGAAATAATAGGACGTAGCTTAAGTAGGCGATCTAATTCGTCACGTAGCTGCTGAGCGCCACGTACTGTCATTGGAACCTTTTCCATTTTTTACCTCTATGCCAAAGCTTTCTTTGGCCAACATAAATCCACCCAACATACTTATTGGGTGATAGAAACAAAACGATTTGGCTTAGTGTAAACAAACTTTATGGCTAAATCACCTTTATTCCACTTTGCGTTATAAAAGCTTTATCTAGGTCTAAATTACAGACATCACAAAAATGAATAATAACCTCACCATCAATAAGTTGGCGATGAAATATCTAAAAAAAACAAAAATAAACCAAATAAACACAGATCACACTTTTATAAAAACCACACAAAATCAACGACTTAGATAGCAATAAACTCAATAAAACAGTGTGCATAATTTTTATTGATATCATTTTACTACCTGATGGTGGAACTTTAGGGTTAAAAAGTACCCCACGGATTGTTCTGGCAAGTTTCACGCTTTTGTTCTAAGCATGATTATGAAGCTTGATTAATACGAGCAATACACAAAAAGGATTCAAATCCTTGATAAATACCTTTATGGACAGTAATTAGGAATTAATAACATGAACAAGACTATGATCGCGCTTGCTGTATCTGCTGCAGCTCTTGCTACTGGTGCTAACGCTTCAGAACTATACAACCAAGACGGTACTTCTCTAGAAATGGGTGGCCGTGCGGAAGCTCGTCTATCTATGAAAGATGGTAACGCTCAAGACAATTCTCGAATCCGTCTTAACTTTCTAGGTCAAGTTGAAATCCAAGATGGCCTATACGGTGTTGGTTTCTACGAAGGCGAATTCACAACTGCTGAAAACGGCGAAGGCACTGACAAAAACAGCGACAGCCTAACTAACCGTTACGCTTACGCTGGACTTGGCGGTACATTCGGTGAAGTAACTTACGGTAAAAACGACGGCGCTCTAGGCGTAATCACTGACTTTACCGATATCATGGCTTACCACGGTAACTCTGCAGCAATGAAAATCAATGCTGCTGACCGTGCTGACAACATGCTTTCTTACAAAGGTCAATTCCAAGACCTAAGCGTTAAAGCAAGCTACCGTTTTGCTGACCGTACTGAACTAGATGCATCAGGTAAAGTTATTAGTGAAGCTAATGGTAACGCGAATGCTAAAGTAGCATCATACAGTGACAACAGCGCTGATGGTTACTCTCTATCTGGTATCTACGCAATCGGTGAAACAGGCGTTAAACTAGGTGCTGGTTACGCAAGCCAATACTCTGGTGATGAAGCTCAAGACGAATACATGCTTTCGGGTTCTTACACTATGGGCGACCTATACTTCGCTGGTGTATTCACAGATGGTCAAGTTGCTAAGAACGACGGTGATTACACTGGTTACGAAGTAGCAGCGGCTTACACTCTAGGTCAAACAGTATTCTCATCTACATACAACAACGCTGAAACTAATGGCGAAACGTCTGCAGACAATATCGCAATCGACGCGACGTACTACTTCAAGCCTAACTTCCGTGGCTACGTATCGTACAACTTCAACCTAATCTCAGCGGGTGACCAGTTCGGTACAGAAGGTACTAACCTACCTGCAACTTCAGCACAAGCTGAAGACGAGCTAGCTCTAGGTCTACGTTACGACTTCTAATTCTGATTATCTAATTGATTAATTAGTTAATTGAGAATCAAAACGCCCGCTCTATAGCGGGCGTTTTTTATATCTGTATACTGAAAACATCAGTCATCCAAGAAAATCTTCTATGCGCCTTCTATCCAGTTTACTCCTATGTGGTTTGTCACTGTGTAGTTATTCAATTAGTGCTTTCGAATACCTCCCTCTAGATAAACTGCCCGATGGCAGTAGCACAAGCTTGATACTGAAGTCATTGAGTGATGATTCGAGTGAGTTGAACACCAATAGCGATGGCTTTTACCCACCCGCCAGTACGTTAAAGCTAGTCACCGCTTTGGCAGCCAAATTGGAGTTAGGAGATAATTTTAACTACACGACCAGCATTGCGCGTTCTAATAAAGATGTCGTGATCGCATTCAGTGGTGACCCAACACTACAAAGAGAGCATCTAAAAAACCTTTTATATCAATATGCTAAGTCGCAATCTAAAACAATCAAGGGCAACTTATACCTCGATAACTCAGGTTTTACTGGCTATCAACGAGCGGTTGGTTGGCCTTGGGACATTTTAGGCGTTTGTTACAGCGCTCCCTCTAGTGCAATGACCTTAGACAGTAACTGCGCACAAGCCTCTATTTATACAAAAGATAACGGTACAACACGCGTATATATCCCAGCTCATTACCCAATAGACGTGACAACTACTGCCGCCACGGTAACGCGCTCTGGGCAGAAGGCAACACAATGCGACTTGGAGCTCATAACGACACCAGACAACACTTACAAGCTCTCTGGTTGCTTAGTTGAGCGTAAGAAACCACTGCCGCTCAAGTTCGCGATTCAAAATCCAGAGCTTTACACCTATCAAGTCGTTACATCGATTCTTAAAGAACTGAGAATTGAAGTAAAAGGCAATGTGGTCGTTGGTAAAAAAGATAAATCAGGCAAAAGCACGTTAATCGCAAGTCACAGCTCAGAGAAACTTCCCGAACTGCTCAATATCATGCTCAAGAAATCAGACAACCTGATCGCTGACAATCTAACTAAAACGCTGGGTGCGACATTTTATGTTCAACCGGGCAGTTTTAATAACGGCACTGAAGCGATAAAGCAGATATTACTGACCAAAGCCAATATTGACCTAAGCAAAACACAGTTGGTCGATGGTTCAGGGCTATCCAGAAATAATCGCATGACCTCGCAAACCATGGCTCAGGTGCTTCGTTATATCTGGGAGAACGATAAACAGCTCAACCTGATTGAGGCTATGCCTACATCTGGCACTGATGGCACGCTCAAATACCGTCAAAGCATGCGAAAAGCACCAATCCAAGGCAACATTATTGCCAAAAGTGGTTCTTTGTATGGGAGCTACAACATGGCAGGCTTTGGTTTAGATAAAGCGGGAAAACCAAACTCTCTATTTGTACAGTTTGTCCGTGATTACTTTCCTGACACACCAGATCCAGAAAAACCAGTAGAAGCACCCATCACCCAGTTTGAACGAGCTTTCTACACAGATGTAGTTGAATTCAGTCAAACACAGAGCAAACCTAAGTAATGTTCAACTCTGTTTAAGCTTCTACTTAAGCAATAAAAATGGCGCTGAAGATCTTGAATCTTCAGCGCCATTTTTGTCTCATAAGGTGCTTTTAGCTATTTTTATAAATGCTAAGCGATCCCTAAGAATGAATTAACCACAGTGAAGTAGATCCACATTCCAGAGATATCCACTATCGAAGCCAGTACAGAGCTCACTAACACAGCAGGATCAAGTTTGAAGAATCGAGCGACTATCGGTAACCCGCCGCCGAGTACAGTTGATATGGTCACTTGAATAAACAGAGCAACAGCAATCGCGTAAGCAATCATATTAATGTCGTAACCACCCGTTGACTGGTTGTCACTGAATAATAAGATTCGGCCAATCATCACTAAGGCGATCGCAAGAGCTAAGCAAATTGCGACTCTAAGCTCTTTCCATAGAACGTTGGCCCACTGGCGTTTCTTTAATTCCCCTGTGGCTAAGGCTCTAATGACCAAAGTCGCAGCTTGTGTTCCTGTGTTGCCACCCGCGGCAGCGATTACCGGCATATAGATCGCTAGAAGTACTAGCTGGCTAAGAATGTCTTCATACTGAGCAATGATAAGCCCAGAGACAATGCCTAGCAGTGCTAAGGCAATAATCCAACCGATACGCTGCCTAACATGGCTAAGCACTCCAGTTGAAAGGTAACCTTGTTGAGGTTCAACCTCTGAGTAGATCAGCCCTAGTTGGTGAGCTAGATGTCGAGAGCGCTTCTCAAAGCCCTGCTCTTCTAGCTCACTAAGTAAAGTCTGAATCGTACTAAGAGAGCATTGCCCAAGCACTAACACCGCATCTTCAAGTGGCATTCGGTTTAAAAGGTTAATTTGTTGCTCACGCCCATACTGTTGAAAGGCATTCGATACAGCTTGGATGTCTTGCTCTGAGTACAGAGCTTCAATAGATAAAAAAGTGTTGTTCATTACCGTCATGGCGAATCTCCCGATTGGCAAAGGTAACGACCATCAAAACAAGTAGCCTATAGAGAGTACCGCGAGAGTATAAAGCGGTGTACACCAGGAGCGTATAGCTATATACATCAAGAATATACAACTAAGCGCACCAAGAGCTTAAAGCACTGATGTGTCTACTTGTTAGAATCTAGTGTGTGGAAAAGAATGAGGGGGAAAAACAAAGATACCCTACCCGAACGGCAGGACAATAGATCAATACCGAGACGGGTTATTCTTCTCCATTCAAACTAGGAGGATGGTCGGTATTGTTCATAAAAATCTCCAGAATTACTGTCAATATGACAGCGCGCATAGTGTAGCAATGCACGTTCAAAAACTTCGTCAACTTTGTGTCAATAAAAAAGGCATCCGTGGATGCCTTTTGTTCAATTATTGATGTGTGTTATTACTTAATAGTAATACGAGCAAACTTACGCTTACCTACTTGGTAAACTGCAGTACCTGCTTCAGGTACAAACTTGCTGTCTTCAATCTTCTCGCCTTCAAGCTTAGCAGCGCCTTGCTTGATCATACGCATCGCATCAGAAGTCGAGTTTACAAGACCCGCTTCTTTTAGAACGTTCGCAATCGGTAGGCCGGCTTCGAATTCAAATTCAGGCATTTCATCAGGAACTTGGTTCTTAGCAAAACGGTTAACGAACTCTTGCTCAGCCGCTTCAGCATCTGCTTCGCTGTGGAAACGAGCAATGATCTCTTTAGCAAGAAGTACTTTCACGTCACGAGGGTTTTTGCCCGCCTCAACGCCAGCTTTCAGTTCCGCAACTTCTTCAAGAGGACGGAAAGACAGTAGCTCGTAGTAGCTCCACATTAGATCGTCAGAGATAGACATGATCTTACCAAACATCTCGCTTGGTGCTTCGCTGATACCGATGTAGTTGTGCGCAGACTTAGACATCTTCTTAACGCCGTCTAGACCAACAAGTAGTGGCATCATCAGTACCGCTTGTGGTTTTTGACCTGCTGCTTTTTGCAGCTCACGACCCATAAGAAGGTTAAACTTCTGGTCAGTACCGCCAAGCTCAACATCGCTCTCTAGTGCAACAGAGTCGTGACCTTGAAGAAGTGGGTACATGAATTCGTGGATTGCGATCGGTTGACCACCAGCGTAACGCTTTTTAAAGTCATCACGCTCAAGCATACGAGCAACAGTTTGGTTAGAAGCAAGACGAATCATGCCTTCTGCACCAAGCTCAGATAACCACTCAGAGTTGAAACGAATTTGCGTTTTCGCAGGATCTAGAATCTTGAATACTTGCTCTTTGTAAGTTTCAGCATTCTTCAATACGTCTTCACGGCTTAGCGGTGGACGTGTTGAGTTCTTACCTGATGGATCACCAACCATTGCTGTGAAATCACCGATAAGGAACGTCACTTCATGACCAAGCTCTTGGAAAGCACGAAGCTTGTTAAAGATAACCGTATGGCCTAGGTGGATATCTGGAGCGGTTGGATCGGCACCCAGTTTAATGCGTAAAGGACGACCTTCTTTTAGTTTCGCAATCAGTTCGTCTTCTGGAATCAGTTCTTCTACGCCACGTTTGATCTCGGCTAGTGCAGCTTCAATACTCGCCATTCTTGTTCACTCCCACAGATTTGGCAAAAATATAATAATTAGACATCTTACTTGAATAGCGATGTATTTTGAAACCAGTTACACTATTCCGTCGTCTATTTTCATAATATTTACAGAACGAACCGGAACATGTTGTCTATTTTTGCACGCCTTCCCATTTTGCACCGGGCATTTATCGCATTTTTTAGTGCCGTAATTTTTATCGCTATTTTCTTACTCCCCGACGTCAACAGCTTACGTGACGATACGGGAGCTTTAGTCGTTGGAAAACACTACCCACTGACGATCAGTGCATCAGCACTTGTTAGCTCAAGTGACGCACCACCGACGACAGTACTCAAATGGGAGAAATACACCGTTCGCTCTGGCGAAAGCACCTCTGTTTTATTTGAACGTATTGGCCTTTCATACCGTTTACTGATCACTCTACTCAATACCAATAATGATATTAAGAAGCAGCTGTCCAATCTAAGACCTGGCGACGTATTACAATTCGGCTTTGATGAAAACAACGACCTTATTCAGTTGAAGCGACAACTTAGTGCGTTTGAAAGCTTCAAGATCACTAAGTCTGGCGATTCATTCTCCTCTAGCTTCGACAAAAAGGAAGTGGCCTACCAATACAACTATGCCGAAGCCAACATCACGTCTAACTTCTGGAACGCCGGCGTCAATGCAGGCCTAACTGCAAACCAAATTATGGAACTGGCGGGCATCTTCGGTTGGGATATCGACTTTGCGTTGGATATTCGCAACAACGACAGCTTTAAGATTTTGTACCAAGAGAAAGTCGTTGAAGGCGAAGTGATTGGTCGCGGCAAGATCATGGCGGCAGTATTCAAAAACCAAGGTGATTCATTTACCGCGGTATTAGATGATAGAAGCGGCAACTACTTCGATGAAAATGGTCGTGCCATGAAGAAAGCCTTCTTGCGCTCACCGATTGATTTTCGCCGTGTAACATCGAACTTTAACCCTCGTAGAAAACACCCAGTAACCGGTAAGGTTCGAGCTCACCGAGGCACCGACTACGCAGCCCCTGTTGGCACACCTATCTGGGCAGCCGGTGACGGTATTGTTCAGAAATCGGGTTACAACCAATTCAATGGTAACTACGTGTTCATTCGCCACAGCAACACCTATATCACTAAATACTTGCATATGAAGCGACGTATGGTGAAAACAGGTCAGCGCGTAAAACAAGGCCAAACCATTGGTACTTTGGGCGGTACAGGCCGTGTGACTGGCCCGCACTTACACTATGAATTCTTGGTCAATGGCGTACATAAAAATGCGCGAACCGTGAAATTACCGCAATCTAAGTCGTTAACCGGTAAAGCAAAAGCAACCTTTATTGCCAACTCAGAGATTCGACTGAATAACCTTGAGCGATACGGCCAGTTACTAGCGACTAATTAGGCAACTAGATACCAATTAGGTTAAGAGCCCTATAAACCAACGAAAAGAGCGCCCACCAAGGCGCTAATGCCGATCAG